>CAXNFV010000049.1:0-6794 GCA_964201675.1 Ilumatobacteraceae bacterium
TTTGGAAACGAGAAGTCATAAATATATTCAGATTCAGGCAATGTCTCAGTGCCAAGTTCGCAAACACTTGAGCCTTGTCGAATATTTGCCAGGGCAAGATCCTTAGTCGGCTCTTCAAGCACAAGACCGTTTATAAACACAATGTCTGCAGATTCAAGTGTGGCGGCGTCACTTGGCTTTGGTTCAAACGTGTGCGAGTTTGTTCCTTCAGGCACGATGCCCGTGATTATTGCTGATGAGCCGCCTGCAATATTTGCCACAATGCTCGTGATCGGCGCAACAGTTGTAGCTATTTTTATCGCTCTATCTTGAACGACATCTCCGAGTGAACAGCCAACACTTTGTGACGATGAGCCTTGGTCGCTGCCAGAGCAACTCGCAATAAATATCGAAAGAGCAAGAACAGTTTTAATCTTCATAACTTTGTGACTCAGCTTTCTATGATTTGATCGAGTATTTGTGCAGTTCGAAGCGAATCTCTTGTTGGCATTACCCAACCAGAACTCTCTGCGATTTGCTTACTAACCTGTTCGATCATATTGACAAATGCATCAGCTTCACCAAAATTCTCGGTGTGTTCATTCACGCGCAACGAACTCGGCTCGCGCCAAGTTGAAAAAGCTTCACCGGCTTCAGTTGCAATGATGCCAGAACTACCCTCAATTTTCAATATCTGGGGTACATCTTTTTCAAATGAGCTCATCAACTGAACGCTTGTTTTGTTATTGATCATCGCCTTCACTTCAGTCGTCAAATCAATTTTTGTGGAGCCGATCTTTCGATCAACACTGTTTATTCTCAAATCGTTGGCACCTTGAGTGAGAGCCACCCACATATTTGCTTGATAGCAACCAATATCAAGCAACGCACCGCCACCCAATAATGGGTCAAGCCGATAGTTCTCTGTCATTTCTGATTTAAAACCCCATTGCGACTCGATTGATTTGATCTCGCCGATCGCACCAGATTCGACTATTTCAACAATGCGCTTAAATCGCGGGTGCCATCGAGTCCACACTGCTTCCACCAATAAACGATTGCAACGCTTCGAACACTCGATCATTTGTTGAACTTCAAGCGCGTTTAGACCAAGTGGCTTTTCGCACAACACATGTTTGCCTGCTTCAAGCGACTTCGTTACCCAGTCAAGATGCTGATGGTTTGCAAGACTTATATAGACAACTTCAATTTGTGGATCATCTAACAACTGTTGATAAGAGTTGTACACAGTTTGCGGCTCGAGTTTTTTTGAGCGAGCAGCATCTCGACTCGCCACACCAAAAAGCTGGGCGTTGTTTGCGGCATGCACCGCCGGCGCCGTTGCCCGATTGGCGATCCACCCGGCGCCGAGAAAACCCCATTTGACTGACATAACTAAACCAAACTTGAAGTGATTCTGTCGCGCAACTTGGGCACAACTGGCAATGCGTTATTAAGAGCCGACTCTTCTGCTGCTTGCATGATCGCGACAACATTGCGCGATTGCAAAGCAGTTACCGACATCGGTGTGCCATTGCTCAGATAATCAACTATCGATTTATGAAATTCAAAATCATCTAGTTTTTCGAGTTCAACTGTTTGCGATGTGCCGTCTTGACGATAAAGAGTCAAAATAGCCGGAAGATCTGCCACAGCGGGTTCAGCCATTGGGTTCCAATCGCCGACGATGGCACCAAGTGTGCCGAGCACATAGAACTTTGGCTTTCTTGCCGCCGCGAGATCTGAGTGAATAAATGTGGCTTGCTTGCCGGTTTTAAAAGTAATTGTTACTTGAGCATGATCAGCATTGGTCGCATGTGTCCAAACTCGCTTTTGATTTTGTCCACTCACATGGGCAACATCATCAGAAATCAAATTCAAAATTTGGTCAATATAGTGACTGCCCCAGTCAAAAATTGCGCCACCCGAAACCGTTGCATCTGAGTGCCAATAATCGCACGGGCGTGAGTAGCCGCCGACGAAAGTATCGAGTTGATAGACCTCACCGATTACACCAGAACGAATCAACGAACGCATCGTCACAAAATCGGCATCAAACCGACGGTTTTGATACACAACAAGAAGCAACTTTTTGTCTTCGGCCAATTTGATCAACTCATCACACTCGTTGGCAGTGAGCGCCATCGGCTTTTCGAGCACAACATTGATGTTGCGCTCTAGCGATTCTTTTGCCCAATGAAAGTGACTGTTTGGCGGTGTTGAAATCACAACCAAGTCGAGCAAACCAGAGTCGAGCATTTCTGTTGCATCACTGAAGCCGACAAAATCTTGTGCGAGTTCGCGAGCCGCGGCGATTCGCTCGGGCTTTGTATCGCAAACTGCGGATAGAACTAATCCACTCGTGTTTTGCACCGCCAGATTGTGCTCGTAGCCAATCGCCCCATAGGCCAACAAACCGACACGAATGGGTTTAGTGCTCATTGCCAAATCAACTGTATTCTGACGACTGATGTATCACACCAAAACTAAGCCATTGAATGATCAAAGTGACAAAATTGACCATGTCAAGTCGTGATGTTTCATCAGGTTCGCCCGATTGGCAGGCATTAAGTGCGCAGGCGTCGCTGGCTTCACACCGATTAGTTGGTTGGATTTATTGGGACCCAGATGCGATTTCACGCTACGCGAAACTTGGCGTTGAAAACGGTCTCGGTTATTACATTGCGTCGCGTTGTGCGCCGTTGGCAAGTGCTGGCGACGAGGTTGTCATTGCTGCGTGCTACTCAATTCATGCAGACTTCATTCGACTTGCACTTAAACTTGCCCGCGAGAACACAACATTCGAAGATGCCTATCGCGTGCGAAACGAAGCAGTTGTTCGTGGACTAAACGAATATGTCGAAGATCTAGTTGACGATCTCGGAAAGATGTCTGGTGATCTTTGGCAGGCGGCAGAATCTTTGCCGCTTTCAGGACGCGTCTTGTATGCAGCGCATCTTGCCTGGCCACGATGCGAAGATCAGCCAGCACTTTCGGCGTGGTTGGCGATTAACTGCATTCGCGAGTGGCGTGGCGACACACATTGGGCGATTCTTGCAGCGCACAACATCAGCGGAGTTCAAGCGGGCTTGCTGCACGATGCATTTTTGGGATATCCGGGCGACTGGATTCCACGAAGTCGCGGTGCCAACGACGCACAACTCGATGAAGCCTGGTCTTTGCTTGATCAACGCGGCTATGTCACAGATAGAAAAATAAATAGTGCGGGCTTAGAGTTTCGCCAACAACTTGAAGACATGACTAATCAACTAAGCGAACGCGCATGGCGAAATTTGGGTGAAGAAAAAACTCAAAAGTTCTGCGACCTTGTTTTGCCGCACAGCAAAACACTGCTTTCGCGAATTGATCAAACTGCGGGAGAAAATTGGATGCCTGCAGCCCGCGACTCGCGCCGAAAATAGTTTTATTTTTTAGTCGCCCCATCAAATGGCACCGACGAAACTTTCGCACTGAACTCACCATCGGGGGTTTGCACCGTGACTTGTGTGCCAACTGGGGTATAATCAATAGCGAGTTGACCAAGTGAAACATTCGTTTCGAGTCTCGGCGACCAAACTGCCGAAGTCACCGAACCAATTTGTTTGCCACCAACTTTGACGGGCCACGGGTTTCTATTGGCTGGTACTTTTGGTCCGTCAATTGTTAAGCCGCAAACACGGCGGTTGATACCGCGCTTGGCGACTGCACGAATTGCATCGAGACCGATCGCTTCAATATCGGCATCGAGCGAAACATATTGTTCCATTGCTGCTTCAAGTGGTGTGTCAGTACGCATGATGTCAGAGCCGTAAGTCATCAAACCCGCTTCAATTCGCTCGATCAAGTTTGGGCAACCTGGGCCAATGTCAAACTGCTTGCCTGCTTGGGCCAGGGCATCATAAAGTTGCACGCCAATCTCTGCGTCGTCGACATAAATCTCAAAGCCGCCTTGAGCACTCCAACCGCTGCGCGCGACCAAAAATTTATGACCCATGAACTCAAGATTGTCGAACCTGAAGAATTTTGTCTTGCGTACTGCTTCACCAAAAACGGCGACCACGACATCTTCGGCTTTTGGCCCTTGCACCGCGAGCGGCCAAATCTCTGGTTCGAAAATCTTCACATCAAGTTTCATACCGAGCGCAATGCCTTGCGCCCACAGCAAAATATCTAGATCTGAAATAGAAAACCAAAATCGGTCTTGCGCGACTCGAATTGCAACTGGGTCGTTGAGTAAAAACCCATCCTGGTCGCAAACCGGTGCGAGCGCACACTTGCCAATCTCAAGTTTGCGCAAATCGCGCACGGTCATCAATTGCGCTAGTCGTGCCGCATCAGGCCCACGCAACTCGACTTGACGCTGACAAGAAACATCCCAAAGTTGCACATTATTGCGCAAGTGAAAATAATCTTCTTCGACGCCACGAATGCGAGTTGGCAACAACATGTGGTTGTAAATCGTGTACGCCTGCACGCCGAAATCTTCAATGCGACTCGAAAACGGCGTGGAGCGAGTGCGACGTGTAATCGCCAACTGCGGCGCGTTTTTTGGTGGCTGAATTGTTGGTGCGTAGTTCATATTTATGGCCCGACCCATTTAATGTTGCAAATTTCTGCGCTACGACCTTCAAAGTTCCAGACACGACCGAACGCACGCACTCGCCCCTGCGCCGCCTTGGCTACCACTACTTCGGGTCCCATCCAATATTGAGTGTTGACCACGCTGACTTCTTCATTTTCGCGCGCACCACCAATTGGTTCAACAGCGCCCTGAATGAACTTGCCGACGCTCAACGAACGCTTCTGGCCTTCGGTGACATAACTAATCGGTGACCGTGACGCACCAAGATATTCACCGACGAGCAACTTGAACAAACCTGTTGTGCCGCGACTCGCACCAGTGAAGATGTTCTCAATCTTTTCAAATTGTTCGTCGGTGGCGCGCTCGTCGATCCACAAAGCAGTTGTCCAATTACCTCGCTCCATTTTTCCTGGGATGTCGAGCAGCATCGCCACATTCAGTCCCGACAAAAAGGTCAAACCCGACTTGCCTTTGTCAATTCGGACGCCTAGCCACGCCTGACAGTAACCCTCTGTCGGTGGGTGCGTGCCGAGCGATACAACGCACGGGCAGAACACCGTGCAATTGCAGTTCAAAATCAGCTCGCCCTCTATCGACCAGTTCTCTGCGCTCATGAATTGATTTCCTTTCGTTGATTATTTTTTAAATCTTTGTTTCTCTATTTACGGATTCAAATGATCGTGCATGACACCATCGCCCGAAAACAAACTCATAAAAACTGCGACACCCCAAACAATTATCAAAACACCGAGTGGCGTAGTCAGCCGGCGCCCAATCACCGGAAACTTTTCAACTGCCATAACCGCGGCGCTCAAAACCATGAACCAGATGTTGGTCAGTCCACCGACGAATGCGAGCAACATCAAAGCCCAACAACAGCCAACACAAGTAACACCGTGATGCAGACCCATTTTTAAACCGCCACTGACACCGTCACGCCAATGGCGCAGAAAAAACTGCATCGGCGCAAGACACTCTGATTGACAGCGTTGCTTGAGTGACGAGAATTGATACAAGCCAGCAGTCACCAATAAACCAGCACTCAAAGTTTTATTCAAGCCCGTGTGTGCATCTAACAAATTAAGTTCGCTAATCGACAGTTGTAGCGACGAAGCGGCGAGTGCGAAGCCGAGCCAAACAATCAAATACCCAAAAACGAACGCCCACCAAATCAATTGCGACGCGTTCTGCGTGACGCTATGCAGTGATTGCAAAACTGGCATCGCCGTAGTCGACATCATCACCAAAGTCATCAAGACCCACATCAAAAACACATTTGAAGGCGCGTGCGAATGAACAGAACCACTCATCGATAGATGATGTTGCATTAGCAACCACCAACCCCCACCCACCGACAACATAAATAGCGGCCATGGCGAGTTGGTAAGTAATTTGCTCTGAATCACTGGCGATTACTATAGTTATCACCGATGAGCGCGCGCAAACCAGCAAAATTGAGTGCATTGATGCAGTTCAACTCGGTTGGTTTTGCCAGCCTGTTAAATAGCAAGCGCAACCAACTGGGCTGGTCGACTCGTGAACTCGCCACCCGAGCAAAAATCTCACAGCCTTATGTCGTGGCTCTTGAGCGCGCTCGTAACACGAACTCACGAACTAAAAGAACCCCGACACCTACTGTTGACGTCATCGCCCAATTAGCGTTCGCCCTTGACATCGACGCCAACACCCTGTTCGATCTGGCGATGAAAGTTGCGAGTCGCCATGTGTTGTTGGTCGTTGACGAAACGGCGCCGGCACCTCTGCATATTGTCAACCAATCTTCGATCATCCAGCCACAAACCTGGCTTTGCGCCGCAAAATCTGGCGACATATCTTTGCGCCGAAAAAAGTCGCGACAATACAAACCAGCCGATATTACGAAGGCGTTAAACAGCGAATTACAAAATCTGCGTGGCAAAATAGCCAACCAAACTTTGGGCCTAATTTTTAGCGAGACTTCAGAGGCAATGACAGAATTTGAAAACCCACAGTCCGTGCTTAAGTTTGAGCACAAGTGGGCGGATGTTGTCGATAAGGCGGCAACCGCAGCCGGCGCGCAAGCAGTATTTAACGTGTGTGTTTATAAGATCGCCGACCTGAAAACACTCGCCAACCCAACGAAAGCCTTCAACGAACTTGTCGAAGTTCACGACGAACTTTGGACGCACACAGGCTCAACCCTGACGATGACACGCACAAAAATCGCGTTCAATCAAAACTGCGCAGCCGAGAT
>CAXNFV010000050.1:0-6768 GCA_964201675.1 Ilumatobacteraceae bacterium
CACTATCAACGCCAAAATAATCACGAAGATAATGCCCAGCGGAATACCCCACCACAAACCGATGCCAAAATATTGCGCCGTCATACCAAGCCCATATGAGCCGCAGGCCATGAAAGCAGCCTGCCCAAAATTTACTAAGCCTGTGTAACCGAATTGGATATTTAGACCTAATGCGGCAATGGCAAAGTAAATCGCATCGACACCAATAGCCGCACGAACCGTGTTCTGAAAAATTTGAATCCAGTCCATCTCAGCCCACTCTCTGACTCTTGCCCAAAATTCCTTGAGGACGGAAAATTAAAACAACGATCAAGATAAACAATGCTGGTGCCACCTTCAACTCGCTCGGCACAAAAAGAGATGACATCTCAACAAATATTCCAATGAGAAAGCCACCAATTAACGCACCAAACGCCGAACCCAAACCGCCCAATGTGATGCCAGCAAACATCAAGAACAGCAAATCTGAACCCATCGAAAAACTGACTTGTTCGTCTAAGCCTCTGAAAATGCCACCAGTTGCCGCGAGCGCTCCACCGGCAAACCAAACAAGTTTGATCACCTTGCGCGTATCGATGCCTGTTGCGGATGCAAGTTGCACATTGTCGCTAACTGCTCGAATCGCTTTGCCGAGTCGGGATCGCTGTAAGAAGAGCGCGACACTCACCAAAATAATCACACCCATTATTGCCGTGGTCAAATCTCGCGGAGTTATGCCGATCGGACCGATCTCGAGATTTGTCTGCTTCGAATAGCTTGAGAGTTGTTTAGTTCGACCACCAAATTGAAACAAGAAAATGTTTCGCAACATGATCGACAATCCAACAGTTACAACGAGTTGCGAAATTAATCCGATGCCTCGTTTTGTAAGGCGCGCGAAAATACCCCAATTAAACAACAATCCGAAGCAGCCACCCAAGACGATCACCACCGGACCTGAAATAAGAATTGGAATTTCTAAAACCACATTGAAGTAGAAAGCCATTAGCCCGCCAAATGTGACCATCTCACCGTGAGCGAAATTTGTCAAACCCGTCGTACCAAAAACGAGTGACAACCCCACTGAACACATGGCGATAATAATTCCTAGCCGAATGCCATCGGAGAGTCTTTGCAAAATACGCTCCAATTCGGATGACCCCGCGACGCCGCTATCACCGGTGAAAAAAGTGACTCGTTTTGTATTTGTCGTGAATAAATTTTGGTTCACTTTGACTTGGGCTTTATCTGCATCGATTAGCACGAGTCCATTCGGCAAAGAGTCCGTATCGATGTCAATTAAGTAGTCATCGCGTGAAGGTACCGCTATTTTGCAAAGACCGTCCTGTCCAGTGACTCCTTGACCGATCAGTTTGCCATCCAAAGTCGTCACGACGATTGTTGCACCAGCAACTGGTGTTCGCTCAGGCACATCGTTGACCAGAATTTGATTTTGTACGCTGGCGATTATTGCGAACTCGCTATCTTCAGCCGCCTGCGCTAATCCTGAAGTAAGCCCAACACCTGCAACAGACGAGCAGATCACTACGAGAAGACTCTTCAGCCAAATGTGAGCTACTTTTTGGCCTCGTTTATCCAACATCTTGGCTTTAATCTAAGCACATTTCATGCAGGTTTCGGAAGTCTTGAATTCCAGTACAAGTCAAGTGCGCCGAGCCACACGGCCACCGAAATTGCCACATGAACGGCGACCAGCAGAACTGGTAGACCCGAGAAATATTGGACATAGCCAATCAATCCCTGCAGCAGACCGATGCCGAGAAAACGCTCCAATGGATGAGCAAGTATTCGCCAAGAAGTGGCATCTCTTCGTGCTGACAGTAGCAATACAAACGCGGTTGCCAAACAAATCAACACTGAAACGCTATGAATGCGTGCCGCTATGTTGATGGCCAAATCGATACGAATTGCGTTCTCATCACCAGCGTGAGGTCCGGAACCAGTCACTATCGTGCCCGACACGACCGCTACGCCAGTCATGACAAGAACAACACGTACCAAGAAAGTGACTCTATTTTCAGTTATTTCAGGTTCGCGACGCGGCGGGACAATATCTGTGGTCCGAAATATTTTTGCGTGTTGCAGCAACATGTAGGCGTTACTCATCAACAGAATGCTGACCAAAAAATGTGCAATATTTGAAAAAGGATTAAGCCCTGTGAGTACAACTATTCCCCCGATTACGACTTGGGCGAGTACCCCAATGACGAGTCCGACAGACATAGCGACTAGATCACGGCGCTTGGGTCGTAGTCTCAGCGATAGCAAAACCGCAAGAATCACACTTGCCGCGACCACTCCCGTAAAGAGACGATTAACTTGTTCAATCGCGGCGTGCGAATTCGAGACATCAACGAATTTCGTTTCACTGCAACGGGGCCAGTCAGCACAGCCCAACCCAGAACCGGTCAACCTGACCAATGAGCCCGTGATAATAATCAAATAGAGTGAAGCGAATGCAGTCTGTGCGACCCGAAGAAAGCCCTTTGGCGTGATGTTTACTTCGCGCATGGTCAGTTGTTACCGACTATTTGTGCATGAAACGAAAGTTGCACCAAGGCAACAACAAAATACCAGGCACAATTCGTGAAAAAAGAAACGGTTGAGCAGCGTCGCATTGAGATTCTTGAGGCTACCTGCGACGTAATCATTGAACGCGGTTTCGCAGGTACTCGAGTGGCCGATGTCGCAAAACGACTTGGGGTGTCAAACAGCCTGATTCACTATCACTTTGCATCCAAGGAAGAATTATTGGCTGCGGCGTTTGAGCACTATGCGAATAAGGATCTCGCTGATATGCAGCGTGACAGCGCATCGGCCCCTACTGCTGTAGCCAAATTATGGCGACTGATTGAAAGTTACGTGCCCGAAGGCAGTGACGACGTCGAGTGGATGTTATGGATTGATGCGTGGGGTGAAGCTTTAAGAAACCCAAAAATGAAACCGATCAGTCAAGAGCTCGACGCTCAGTCAATTGCTGTGTTCGAGAAGGTACTTCGAGCCGGAAACGAATCTGGTGAATTTCACTGTGTTCATCCCCGCGAATCTGCAACTCGCATCTCGGGATTGATAGACGGACTTGCCGTGCAATATGCCGCGCACGAGGGAGTTCTCAAGCGAAAAGAATTTATTCGCTTAATGCGACAACTTGCGGCAGCCGAGACCGGCTTATCGCCCGACGATATTCGAGATTCTCGACGGTTGTCCAAAACATCCAATGGTTCAACCAAACAAGGTGATGACGATGGTCCGAGGCCAGCATCGTTGGCAACAGATTTTGATTTGAGGCAGTTGGTCACTTTGTATTCGGACGCTCTAAGTCGCTCTGATGTTGATGCGGTGATGCGTTATTTCACTGATGATGCCGTGATAAGCCTGGATAGTACGAACTCTTTGACTACTTCCGAGCAAATTCGTCAAAGTTTTTCAGATCAGTTTTCGGCAAGTGAATTGATTATTGAAGTCCCACTGGTCACTGCATTTTTTGCAGATGAAGGAAATGGAACAGCCCACGGCAACATGACCATTGAAAGGCGTCATAGTAAGGCTGGTTCTAAGCCAGTAATTGATCTGGTTCGCGGAGTCGATACCTATCGTCGTACATCAACGGGCTGGCGATGTAATCAACGCCGACGAATAACAATCTAAAAGGCGAGAGAATCTATGCCAATCGAGTTCGAAGTTGCAACTGCCGAGGCGTTCGCTTTAATCAATAACTCGGATGCTTTTGTGCGAGCGGTCTTTTCGGGTCGTCGAAGAAACATGTTGCCTGATGCCGAAAAAATTGAAATTCGACCCATCAAACTTAAAAACGACATGAAATTGCAATTCATTGAAGTTTCAGGATCAAGTTCGAAAACTGCGAATCATGATTTCGGTTCAGAAAATCTGCACAAATTAATGAACTCGGGTTTCGCAAATATTCTCATCGAGAATACTTCGCAAACGATGACTATCAGAATTACTAAAAAAGGTGATGCTCAGGTATTTGTCGAGCAGTCAAATAAACCCCAAGTCTTATCTCATGACAAGCAAAAGACGCGACTGCTTGATCCGAGTGACCCGTTTTTGCGAGAAGTCGGAATATCCGACGCACAGGGTCGAATCAAACCAACTAAGCAAGACAAATATTTACAGGTTGAAGAGTTCCTCCGGATTCTTGCACCAACATTGAGCAGTGCGATCGAATCGGGGCACATCTCAGTTGGTAAAGAAAAGCCGATTTCTATCGTTGATCATGGATGTGGCAATGCTTATTTGACATTTGCCGCTCACCAGTATTTAACAGATAAGTATCACAAAATCAAAGTGATCGGTATTGACCAGCGTGAGCAATCAAGAGTTCACAACACCGCTATCGCTGATCGCCTTGGGATTGCGGAGTCAATTGAGTTTCGAGCCGAGAAGATCTCAGAAACTGACGTCTCGCCCGCTGATATTACGATTGCGCTGCACGCTTGCGATACAGCAACCGACGACGCAATAGCCTGGGCCATCAATAACGACTCAAAGTTGCTGCTGATAGCACCGTGTTGTCATCATGACCTTCAAATGCAGTTATCCGATATCCCTGAGCCATGGTCGACAATCACCAAGCACGGAATTCTTAAAGAGCGCTTAGGCGACATTTTGACGGACGCTTTGAGGGCACAAATTCTCAAGTTGATGGGCTATAGAACTGAAATTATTGAATTTATAGGTGATGGTCATACAGCCAGAAATTTGATGATTAGAGCCGTAAAAACGGGTGCTCACCCAGACGAGATCGAGATCGATCGCTACCTGGAAATGCTCGCTCAGTGGAAAATAGTGCCCAAATTGAGCAAATTGGTTCAATTGCCATTGTAATTGTGCTCACTTCAGCACTTTAAGTAGCTGTACGAAAGGCTGTTTTAAGCAATTTTGTAGCCATTGACATAAAAACATCACACTGAGTGGTGAATAACCCATTTTGAGTGAGAAATTTCTCAAGTTTTACGGTCTAGTGCCGATCCCTTAAACGGAACTCGCAAGAGGTCCGATCTCACAAGGGAGCACATATGTTACGCAATACAGGTTGGGTTTTTAAAACTGTTATCTCGGTGGTCGCTGGATCAGTTCTCAGCATCGCCATGGCCACTGCTTCTGCCAATGCGGCAACTGATTCATTGCCTGTTCTAGGTGACTCAGGAGCCGCAGTAATCCAATTGCAACAGGCGCTCATTTCACGGGGCTTCACACTTAAAGGTGGTGCGGATGGCGTATTTTCAACTACGACTCGAAACACACTGAAGAGTTTCCAACGCATTGTTGGATTTAAAGCCACAGGCAGAATCGACGAAAGAACTGCCAAGTTTCTTGGGCTGATAGCGCCCAAACAACTTGACCCGAATGCACTACCAGTAGTGGGCACTAAGAGCGAAGAGGTTTGGTCGCTTCAACAAGCCCTCGCAAATAATGGCGTGCCGGTAAAAGGTGGTGCCGATGGTGTGTTTGGTCTAGCGACCAAAATTGCGATCGCAAAGTTTCAATCAGCGAAGTCTTTGCCGATTACCCAGGTGTTAGATATACCAACTGCCGCTGCACTCGGATTGATTGCTGAAACAGCAGTTGCCAAAGCTGCTGAAGTCAAAGTAATTTCTCAGCCAGTTGTCAGCGCCGCTGCAACAGGCGCTTCACCTGCAGTAGCAACAACTGAAGGAATGTTGACCATCAACACTCTTCCGACTCGTGGTCAAAAAAGTGATGCAGTTCGCTTAGTGCAAGAAAAACTCATCGCAAATTCGATAGAAGTCAAGGGTGGAGCCGACGCAATTTTTGGAGTAGCAACTTCGATTGCTATAGCTACATTTCAAGCGAATCGTGGCCTCAAAGTAACCTCGGCAGTTGATTTACCAACTGCAGTAGCTCTTGGTGTTCTTCCTGATCTTGCGACTCTCGGTATCCCTCAAATAAATGTCTTCCCTGTGCAAGGTCGTTGCAGTTTCACTGATACTTGGCTACAAGCACGACCAGGCGGAAGACAGCACGAAGGTGTTGACATTATTGGCGTCAAAGGTCTCGCCCTCTATGCAGTTGTCGATGGCACTATCACGAGAATGTATGGCGCTGAAGCGGTGCTCAGCGGTAACGCACTTCGACTGACAGCCAGTGATGGGACATATTTTTTCTACGCGCATCTTGATTCATTTGCTCCAGGAATCGCAGTTGGTTCGGTGGTCAAAGCCGGTCAGATTGTCGGCTACATGGGCGCAACCGGTAACGCTGGTTCGCCGCACTTGCACTTTGAAGTTCATCCAAAGGGTGGCGCGGCAGTTAATCCGTACCCAATTGTCAAAGCTGTCGATGCTTGTGATGTTACGGATGTGCTCCCACAACCGTAATAGCAGGCTCGATTATCGGGTGGCGGAGAGGTGAGATCCTCCGCCACCTTTTGATTTAGTTAGTGCGATCTTCGCGGGCAATGTGCTCAAGGTCTGATAGAGGGGAAAGAGCGAAAACATAACCATCGCCTATTTTCAGAGCCTCAAGTCGTGAAATTGAGGCATGACCTAAAACGAATCGTTCCCACTCCCATGGCGTTGGTGATAGTCCCAACAGATGACAAATTACAGCGCTATTGGTGCCAGCATGGGCAACGCAGGCGATTCGTTCGCCAGGCTTTTCTATATGCCAAATCGGAAGTTCGTGTTCGATTCGGTAGATACCGCGATCGCCAAGAAACTTCTCTGCACCGGCATGGATGCGTGCAATAAAGTCTTTGACTGGCTCTCCGCCTTCTAGCCCATG
>CAXNFV010000051.1:0-6683 GCA_964201675.1 Ilumatobacteraceae bacterium
CGGTGAAGGATCCCAATTTTCGACTTCAACCGTGTGGCTGCCAGAGACCCCAGGGCCGAGCAAACCTTGCCAGAAGTTTTGCTTACCTATGCCGCACGGTGCGACGACACCGTATCCAGTTATCGCAACTCTGTGGCCGGCGCCCTGCATGAAATTTAGTGCAGGTTAGAACTTAAGAAACTTTTGCAGTAACGAGATTGAAGGCTTTGCCGACAGTGTCGACGCCCTCAAGATCGCTTTCGGGCACTGTTATGCCAAACTCTTCTTCAAGTGCCATAACGAATTCGACCAGGTCGAGACTGTCTGAGCCAAGATCATCTTTGAAACTGGCTTCCATTGTGATTTTGGCGGCGTCTACAGCCAAAACATCTACTGCGCATTTTTTAAAGCGATCAAAAAGTTGTTGGTCCATGCAATGAGTCTAGTGCCCCATGCCAAGACCACCATCGACTGGTATTACTGCACCAGTTATATAGCCAGCATTTTCGGAAGCGAGAAACGCGACAACCGAGGCGATTTCTTGCGGGCTTGCCATTCGCGCCAGCGGCACAGCGGCCAGCATTTTTTCTCGTTGTTCTTGAGTTAGTGCAGCCGTCATATCGGTTTCGACCGGGCCAGGTGCAACAACATTAACTGTTATGGTTCGCGAGCCAAGTTCGCGCGCAAGTGATCGCGCCAGTCCGACAAGTCCGGCTTTTGATGCGGCATAGTTTGCTTGACCAGCCGAACCAAGTAGGCCAACTACCGATGACATCAAAATAATGCGACCAGATCTTGCACGCAGCATGCCTTGAGTTGCGCGCTTGCAAACGCGATAGGCGCCGGTGAGATTGGCGTCGATCACTGAAGAGAAATCAGTTTCGCTCATACGTAACAAGAGCAAGTCTTTGGTTACGCCGGCGTTCGAGACGAGTATTTGAACTGGCCCGAGCTTTTCTTCGATTGCAGTAAATGCAGCGTCGACTTCTGCTTGAGAGGTGACATCACACTTCACAGCGAAAAAATCACCAACTGGTTTTGTGGTGTTGTATGTGATCGCAACTTTGTCGCCGAGCTTTACAAAATGCTGGGCACACGCCAAGCCGATACCTTTTGCACCACCCGTAATAAGGACAACTCGGCTCATGATTGATTCCATTTTATTACTGCACTCGCGGCGGTCATTCCTGCGCCAAAACCAACAAGCAAGACATTGTCGCCCGTCTTTATGCGTGCGTTGTCAGCCGCGTCAAACAGCGCCAACGGTATTGAAGCCGATGATGTGTTTCCGGTTTCATGAAGAACGATCGCTGCTTTGTTCATTGGTATATCAAGTCGTTTGCACGCGGCTTCAATGATGCGAATATTTGCTTGGTGGGGGACGACAAGGTCAATTTCGTTGGTGGTCAGACCTGCTGCCTTAATCGATTTTTCAGCCGAGTCGACCATGATGCGAACAGCACGACGAAAAACTTCTTTACCTTCCATGTGCAAAGTGCCACCAATCTCGGCGTACAACAGTTCTTCGAGTGAGCCGTCTGCGTCAAAGTCCCAACCAAGCAGCTGACCTGGACCAGCGGTGGCTTCGATTACTGCCGCGCCCGAACCGTCGGCAAACAAGATCGCCGTGTTGCGGTCTGTCCAGTCGGTGATTCTCGAAAGTGTGTCGGTGCCAATAACCAAAATGCGTCGCATGCCCATTGCGACGAGGCCATGACCAGTGATAAGCGCGTAGACAAAACCCGAACATGCGGCATTTACATCAAACGCTCCGCATCGCAGACCGAGCCCGTGTTGAACGGCGGCACTAGTTGCTGGCACTGCGCGGTCGGGTGTAGTTGTTGAAAGAACAAGGGCATCAATCGACAAGGGATCAATGCCCGCCATCTCAATTGCTTTGCGACCAGACTCAATCGAAAGACTCGCTGTGCTTCCACCGATGTGTCGGCGTTCAATACCTGTGCGTTCGCGAATCCATTCGTCCGAAGTATCCATTGTCTTTGACAAGTCTTCATTGGTGACGACTTTTTCAGGCAACGCGGTGCCCCAGCCAATAATTTTTGCCCCAACTGCATGTTTAGGAATTATCGGCATGAATCGATCGCTGTCATAGTCATATTGTGCGCAACCATGCGATTGGTTGATGCGCAGTTAGTCGTTCACCGTCAACGCTGATGAAACTTTGCAAAACGCCATCAAAAAGCGAGCGGACTTCTTGTTCGCCGACCATGCCGAGCACATCTCCAACGCTAATGCGCGCACCGTTAGCAATTGATTTATTCGGGGCAAAGACACCGGCGCCCGGGCTAACTACTAGCCGTTCAACAGCAAATAGATGTTCTCCTTCGTGCAGCTGTTGTGCAGGCAGAGAGGTTGCGCCGATCCATTCGATCAGCTTGTCGAGTTCGACTGGTGTGCTGATGCTGAGTGTTCGCGCAGACTCGAGTGTGCGCTTGGCCATGCCGGTAAGCACGCCGCCTGGTCCGAGTTCGACGAAGTTGTTGATTCCGTTTTCTGACATTGTTTGCAGACACTGTTTCCAACGCACTGGGCTTGAAAGTTGAGCCGAGAGAAGTGTTGTCCATTCATTGCCTTGGTCGTGCGCTTTGGCGTCGACATTCGAAACGATTGGTACATCTGAATCTCGGGGCTTGGCCAATGCAATTGCCTCGCGCAATCTCTCGCGAGCAGGCGCCATTAGAGGAGTGTGAAATGCGCCAGACACAGGCAATGACATCACGCGCTTGGCGCCGAGTTCTTTGGCGTGGTCAGATGCGAGTGCCACGGCAGCTGAGGTGCCGGCGATGACAACTTGACCAGGAGCGTTGAAGTTGGCAACCCAAACATCGCTGTCGGCGCGACGGCAGGCAGTTTCAACTTGATCATCCTCAAGACCCAACACTGCCGACATCACACCTGGCGATTTAATACCAGCCTCATGCATCGCAGCCGCGCGCTCAACAACTAATCGCACGCCGTCTTCGAAACTGAGTGCACCGTTGGCAGTCAACGCCGTGTATTCACCAAGAGAGTGACCAGCACAAAGGCTTGGTTCGAAACCAAGACGCTCTACTGCGTCGAGCACCATCAAACTTGAAACGAAAGTTGTCAATTGTGCATTGCGTGTGTCTTTGAGTGTCTCGGCATCGGCATTGAGAAGCAGATCGGCGACGTCACGCTCGGCGATATCGGATGCCTCGGTTACCAACTCCCAACTTTCGTGGTCTACCCAAGGTTTGCCCATGCCTGGTCGTTGTGATCCTTGACCAGGAAAGGTGAATGCGAGCATCGTCTTTTAAAAACCCTTCATTATCTTGTACATCGTAGAAGAAAAACGGTTCGTTGCGTTAACCCCTATTCGTGCCGTCAATCAGTAATGATCTGTACGATATACGCGCAAGCCCGGGTGGCGGAATGGCAGACGCGACGGACTCAAAATCCGTTATCTGAAAGGGTGTGTGGGTTCGACTCCCATCCCGGGCACTTTGCGGCAATTCTTCGTCAATACACTCCTAGGGGTGGTTGCAAATAATTTTACGGATCGTTTTGTCGAACGTCGCTTGAAGCGAGGGTCGCAGACTATTCGCGAACTGCAAGATGAATTGCGAATAACAACAGATCAACTTGAGTTTATCTCTGATGACGCCCGCGACAAAGAAATCAGGGCGATGGTGGCCGAGACTCCAAATGCGGCACTTGAACACCACGAAGCCCAGCGACACCTTGAGGCCCTTCAACGTCATCACGACCATTTATTAAACGCAATAGCTGATCTTCAAGTAAATCAAGATCACTTACTTGACAAATTGACTAACTAGTTTCAAAGTTTTTGATGACGACTCGTATAGTGATCGCCGAAGATGAGGCGATAATCCGCCTCGATCTGCGAGAGACATTAATTGAAGAAGGATACGAAGTCGTCGGAGACTGTGGTCGCGGTGATGAGGCGGTCGCGCTAGTCAAAGAGATGAAACCAGATGCCGTGATTTTGGACATCAAAATGCCCGTAATGACCGGTCTTGAAGCGGCGAGATTAATCGTTGAAACTAAAATTTGCCCTGTTGTGATGCTCACTGCATTTAGCCAGCGAGAGATTATTGAGCAGGCACGTGATGCAGGTGCACTGGCGTATCTTGTGAAGCCGTTTCAAAAGTCTGACCTTGTTCCTGCGATTGAGTTGGCGATCGCTCGTTATGCCGAGATGCAAGCTTTAACAGGAGAGGTTGCTGCACTTGGTGCACAACTTGAAATTCGAAAACTAGTTGATCGGGCTAAAGGAATTTTGCTGGATAAATACGCGATGAGCGAGAGTGATGCGTTTGCCTATATTCAGAAATTGGCAATGGCCGAACGAGTCAAAATGGGTGATATATCGCAGCGAATAATCAGTGGCGAGGTTCACCCGTAGATTTTTGTCGTTGTGTGGCACGATCTGAACGAGCCTTGAATCACGACTAGTTTCTAGATATGAAATTGATGGCCCTTGACGGCAACTCATTGGCGTATCGCGCGTTTTTTGCTTTGCCCACCGACATGGTTACCGCGAGCGGTCAAGTCACAAATGCTGTCTACGGATTTACTTCGATGTTGTTGACACTTCTACGTGATCACAAGCCAGATGGCATCATCGTGGTTTTTGATCGGAAAGAGAAGACGTTTCGTCACGATCTGGCACCTGAATACAAGGCGCAACGCGAAGCACAGCCCGATATTTTGTATCAGCAGCTCGATTTGATACGCGAACTATTGAATGCGATGGGCATAGTTGCTATAGATGCGGCCGGCTTCGAGGGTGACGATTTGATCGCGACCATTGCCGACAGGGCCGAGCGTTCAGGCGATGATTTGATCATCGTCACGGGCGATCGCGACAACTATCAATTAGTAAGTGATCCACATATTCGAGTGCTTTACAACAAGCGAGGCGTGAGTGATTATGCGCTCTACGACGAAGCAGGAATCTTTGAAAGAACGGGTGTGACACCGAAGCAATATGTCGATTACGCCGCACTGCGGGGAGACCCGAGCGATAATTTGGCTGGTGTGCCGGGGGTTGGCGAGAAGACTGCGGCGAAACTAATCGTCAAATATTTGACACTTGAGAATATTTTCGATCATGCTGAGGAGCAAACACCCAAGTTAAAACAGGCCTTAATCGAAAGTCGTGAGCGTGTTTTACGAAACGCGAAGTTGATGGTTTTGCGCAGAGATTCACCGGTTGACATCGATATTAAAAAATCAATCCCTAAACCACAACTTGACGAAGTGAAGAAGATGTTCGCTACATTCGAGTTTCGCTCAATGAACTCGCGATTCATTGAAGCATTGAAACATTTTCCAATTGACTTAACGCAAGTGACGGCATCTGACACAACAGATGATATTCAAGCTGTTGTTGGATCGGTTGATCAAGCACCAAGCGATCTAAATGCGATCGTCTCTTACTGTAAAGACGCAGAATCGGCTCTTGTGGTTTTAAAGAACCATTCTGTAAGCGATATCGGAGCGGCATGGGTTGGTGACCCTGGAAGATCAGATTTGCTGGGAATCGCAGTCGTCACTGACAAGGACACTCGCGCCGTCAGTTGGATTACCAAGTCACTTTTGCTTGAGCCGCCAGTCAAAAAATATCTGTCGGGCAAGTGGCATTTTCGTGGACACAATATAAAGCCGTTATTAAGAAGCTTGTTGCAACTAGATATCGATCTGAAACACATGGCGCTTGATACGGCGATCGTCGCGTATTTGTTGGACCCTTCCGAATCTCGCTACGACATCAATCAGGTAGTTGAACGTTATGTAGGGCTTGTCATTGCTTCGTCTGTGGCTGACGCGAAAGAGGGGCAGTTGAGTTTTGAGGCAGTCGATTCAGAATCATCGGCCAGTGTTCTCGCGGCGAACAATGCGTTGGGTGTTTGTGTGGTTGCAGATTTATTGACCAAGGCTCTTGATCAACAAAAGTTGAGCAATCTTTACTTCGAAGTTGAACATCCACTCGTGCGTGTGCTCGCCAAGATGGAGTTCGTCGGCGTGCTTGTTGATATGAAGCAGTTGAAATCAATAAATGATCGTCTAACCGCGCAATGTTTGGCGCTAACAAAACAACTACACCAAGTTGCAAAACAAGAGTTCAACCTCAACTCTCCGCTTCAACTGCGCAAGATACTCTATGAAGATCGAAAATTGACTCCGGGAAAAAAGAACAAGACTGGTCCGTCAACAGATGCTGCAACACTAGAAAAATTAAAAGATCAGTGGCCAGAATTTATTGAGCCACTGCTTGAGTATCGCGAAGTAGAAAAATTGCGTTCGACATACGGTGAGGGATTGCTGTCATGCGTCGGTGTTGACAAAAGAATTCATGCGACCTTTAATCAGACAGTCGCGCGAACAGGTCGACTCAGTAGTGACCAACCGAATTTGCACAATATTCCGGTGCGTAGTGATCAAGGAAAAGTTTTCCGAACTGCGTTTGTTCCGCGTAAAGAGAATCGGTTTTTGGTAGCTGACTACAATCAAATTGAGTTGCGATGCATCGCGCATCTTGCCAACGACCCCGGCTTGATTGAAGCATTTAACAATAATGTTGACATTCATAATGCGACTGCGGCGAATGTGTTTGGTGTTGCACTCAATAAAGTGACTAGCGAACAAAGGTCTAAAGCGAAAATGGTCTCTTATGGTCTGGCTTACGGAATGGAGGC
>CAXNFV010000052.1:0-6633 GCA_964201675.1 Ilumatobacteraceae bacterium
TCGAAGATTGGCGGGCAAGACTCAAGTGTTCGTGTTTCCGCAAGATCATCAACGCACACGACTGACGCACGCGCTTGAAGTTGCACAGGTTGCGAGTTCAGTCTCAAGGGCAATCGGTCTGAACATTGCGTTGACAGAGGCCATCGCCCTCGGACACGACTGTGGCCACGGCCCAGGCGGGCACGCCAGTGAAGATGCTTTGTCGGTATTTATAGAAGGCGGCTACGACCATGCGGTCTGGGGTGCCGACGTGACTCTCGTGCCACTCAATCTGTGTCTCGAAACCTTAGACGGCATACGAAATCATTCTTGGTCGCGGCCAGCACCCAAAACGCCTGAAGGTGAAGTGGTGTCGTGGGCCGATCGCATCGCATATGTTTGCCACGACTTTGAGGATGCTGTGGCTGCAGGTGTTGTAACTAGCGAACAACTGCCCCAAGAAGTTCGTGACGCTTGCGGTCTCCGGCGCGATCAACAACTTAGGGCCTTCATCGGCGCGATGATCGAAGCCACTGCAACAACCGGTCGTATTGCTATGACCTCTAAGTGTGCCGAAGCACTTGCGTCATTTCGAAAATTCAACTACGAAAATATCTACATGCGCCACGAGTCTCGAGCGCAAGCCGAATCTGTAGTTCGGTTGTTACGCGCTCTCGTTGAGCATTATGTAGTTAATCCGCAATTAATGTATGCGCCAAATGAGCGAGAGCTCTTTGAACCCAATAGTACCGAGGCGACCAAATTGGCGGTCACCTATGTTGGTGGTATGACCGATCGTTTTGCATGCCGACAAGGTGTGAGTTTGCTCGGCTGGCAAGAATCACAGTTACCACAAGGCATCGGCATCTAGTCTTAGGCGTGGCTTTCGCATGAATCAAACTATTTCGAAACAGAAAATGTGGATTGATACCGATACGGCTTCAGACGACGCGGTGGCATTGATCCTTGCGTTAAAGAGCGCGACAACAAATGTGATCGGCGTTTCGATAGTAGCTGGCAATGTGCCAATTGATTTGGGCGTGCAATCTGCTCTGTACACAATCGAGATGTGTCAAGCAAAAGTTCCGGTTCATGTGGGTGCCGTCAAGCCACTTGTGAGATCTTTCGCTTCGGCACAAAATGTTCACGGCACCGACGGCATGGGTGATATCGGACTCAACTTGAGTGGTCGCATACCGACATCTCATGATGCAGTTCGTCAAATTATTGAAACCTTTCGGTCTGCCCCCCAAGAAATTGATCTCGTCACACTTGGACCGTTAACAAATATCGCATTGGCTCTATCGATAGAGCCTGAGTTCGCCAAGTGGGTGCGACGATGCGTAATCATGGGAGGCACCGGAGTTTTGCCAGGCAACGTTACTGTCGCCTCAGAATTCAATGTGTGGGCCGATCCAGAATCGGCGCGAATTGTTTTTGACTCAGAATTACCACTTGAGATGGTCGGCTGGGATGTATCAGTTGCAGATGCTGTGATCCCAGATGAACTTGCGGCTGAATTTAGTGCTTTAAGCGATCTCGGCAATTTCGCAATGTCAATTCAGCGGCAAGTCCGAGAGTTCTGTCGCGACGAAACCAAACTTGATGGCTTTGATCTGCCAGACCCAATCACAATGAGCGTGGCTATTGACTCGTCAATGTCAAGTTCTGAAATTCGAAAGCATGTGCGTGTTCATCTTGGTGATGGTGACACACGAGGGCAAACCATCATTGATCACTTAGATGTACTCGGCAAAAACCAGAACTGTCGTGTTGTGCTCCGCGTAGATCGCCAGCGTTTCGTCGCGATGCTTCGCACCGCTTTTTTAAACTAATTCTTTAGTTAGTTGCTCGCAGGATTAACGTCGACAACCTTGCGGCCACGGCGCTCAGCGAACTTTACGTTGCCGTGTACGAGGGCGAACAATGTGTCGTCACTGCCCTTGCCGACATTCTTGCCAGGGTGAACTTTTGTTCCGCGCTGACGAATGAGAATGGTGCCGGCGTTAACAAGCGTGCTATCAAAAACTTTTACGCCGAGTCTTTGAGAGTTTGAGTCGCGGCCGTTTCGTGTAGAACCGCCACCTTTGGTTTTTGACATTAGTTAGCCTTTCGCAATCGATGTAATTTCAACAAGGCTATAGCGCTGGCGGTGACCGAAGCGTCGTCGCTGATTAGTTCGGCGCTTGTACATAAAGCCATCAATTTTCGCGCCCGCCACTTCGCCCAATACTTTGCCCTTGACCGAAGCCTTGGCAAGTTGTGCAGGAGTCGCGAGCACTGTTTCGCCGTCGACGAGCATGACTGGTGTGAATGAAACTTCGCCACCGGTCTCAACACCCAAAAGTTCTACTTGAACTTGTTGGCCTTTGGCGACCTTTTCTTGTTTCCCACCTGAGGCAATGATTGCGTACATATTGAGTCCTGATCCTATCTGTGCCGACAGGCCATCACTCCACAATTCGGTAAAGATGTTCGCCTACCTCAACAAATTTAAACCCCGCAGGAAAGTAGTCTCCCCATGCTGGGTCATTTTCCCACGAATAAACATATTTGTAAGTCCCCCGAAGCTCGCTCGCTTGAAGTTTTGGAGCACCCGGTCGCAAAGTTAGACCGCGCCTACCGGAAAAATAAAGTGTTGCGGGGTTCCAGTCATCACCCAGCACAATAATCAGATCGCTCGGTTCAGTATTTTCGGTGATTACATAAGACGACACCGGGATTGGTCGTCGATAGAGAAAAAGATTGATGTATTCTGAGCCTGACTTTGATAAATAAGTCGAAAAAATCAAGCATGATGTCAAAAAAACTGCGGCAGCTTGAACGCTTCGCAATTCGAAATGCTTCGCTAATATTTGGCTAATAGTTGAGAGCCCCGCACAAACTAGTAGTACTGCGGCTGGAAGAACAGCAATCCAATAATAACTGTGAATGTTGTACAGCCTGACAAAAATCAATGGCCCACTCACAAGCACTGTTAATAACGAAAGTGTAAATACTCTTTTTTTTGGGTCAAGAAGAGCAAAAAAGATCAGAACGACTAGACACAATGTCCCTCCGACAGTCGCTTGAGTGAACTGCGAAAGGGAGTTTGAAATTGATGCGAATTCGAATCGGTCCTTGATTGAGCCAAAATACCAATCGTTTAATTCACTTGAAACAAGCCACTGTGTATACCTATTTTCATTCTTGATGTGATCAGCGAATGAAGTCCAGATCAGACTTGGGATCAATGCGATACCAAGTAGCCCGGTCAGAACCACTTTGCTTTTTGCCTTGATCGTTTGATTGAAAGCTATTAAAATCGCACAGCCAAGAACCCAAATAGCCGTCGTATTCAATTTGACCAATGCGCTCAAAATGACGGCAATGCAAACCAAAGCGACAGATGATACATCTGGCCTAATCCGTCCCCACTTATAGACAATCAAATAAGCCCAAAGTGACAAAGCCACAGCCAAGCCATCAATCAGAACCTCGGATCCAACAAATAAACCATAAGAAGAAAAAAGAACAATCACGGCCCCTAGTAACCCGATGAGTTGTCCATGCGCGGCGCTTGCGATTGCAAAAACCAAACAAGCCAGCAGCATAAAACTCAGTACCGAAATTATTCGACCTGCTTGATCAACACTGAAAAGCTGCGCTCGCACCAAAAGGGCCGCTGCTAATTGGTAAAGCGGAAACTCAAATGGCAGCTTCCACGGTGGCCCTAATGCTGGCATTTCGGCAGCCAAGGGATTAAGCGTTGTTTCTGCTAACGACCGGATTCCAAACGCTGTCTGAGTTGCACGGTGCTCGTAGTAACCAGTTATCGGATCGGAGAGCCGATTTAGTCGTGCAACGACGTTGATCAAAATCAACACACCCAAGTAAAAATATTTTTTACTAGCGAACCTGAGCACTTGACTTAGCATCTGAAGGCGACGCGACTGCATGAATTAATATTTAGTCGAGCATTGAGTGGTCGACGATCACTCCACGACCTTCGCAAGTTGGGCATGAATCCACGAAATTGGTCAACAGACCTTCACCTATTCGCTTTCGCGTCATTTCGACAAGACCCAATTCGGAGATGTCAAACACCTGCGTGCGGGTCTTGTCACGAGAAAGGGCATCTTTAAAGCGGTCGAGGACTTTACGCCGGTTATCACGGATCTCCATGTCGATGAAATCGATCACGATGATTCCGCCAATATCTCGCAGTCGCAATTGTCGCGCGATCTCGTCGGCGGCCTCAAGATTGTTCGTGAAAACAGTTTCTTCAAGACTCGTTTTGCCTACATTTTTACCCGTATTCACGTCGATGACCGTTAGGGCTTCGGTGTGCTCAATTACAAGTGACCCACCAGACGGTAGCCAAACTTTAATATCAAGTGCCTTGTGAATCTGCTCATGAACATGCTGATTCTCAAAAAGAGACAAACCTTCAGCATTGGTGTCATAAAACTCAACTCGGTCTAAGAATTCAGGATTGAAATCACCGATGTATTGACGCACCTCTTCGTAAAGTTCTCTCTCGTCAATAATGATGCCGCGATAGTCGCTACTGAACTCTTCGCGAATAACACGAACTGCTAAGGGTGGCTCACGGTAGAGCAAAGTCGGCCCACTTGACTTTTTGGATTTCTCTTTGATCTCTTCCCAAAGTGCCAGCAATCTCGTCATATCGGTTCGAAGCTCGTGTTCGGTCGCATTTTCGGCAGCTGTACGCACGATTATTCCGTGTTCATCGGGTTTGACTCGATCGAGTATCGAGCGCAGTCGACGACGCTCATCTTCGGGCAATCGCTTGGAGATGCCGTAAGTGCGTGAATCTGGAATCAAAACGACAAATCGACCTGGAAGTGAAACCTCTTGAGTTAGACGACCACCCTTAGCACCGATCGGATTTTTCGTTACTTGACACAAAATAAGTTGACGCGCCTGCAAGACGTGTTCAATTCGTGGTTCGGGGCCCTGCTCAACAACATCTTCTTTGTCAAATTGAACATCGCCTCGATACAACACGGCATTCTTGGGTGTTCCAATATCGACAAATGCGGCTTCCATGCCTGGTAGAACATTTTGTACACGACCTAGATAAATATTGCCGTGAATTTGCTCGCTATCGTCTGCCGGGCGACTCACGTAGTGCTCTATCAAACTGCGACCTTCAAGCATTGCGACCTGCGTGAAATCCTTCCGCACTTGCACCACCATCATGTAGCGACCCAGTGGTCGCCCATTGCGCTCTTTCCCGCGACGGCGCTCAATTAACTCGGCATCGGTCTCAACGGTAGAAACAGATTTTGAACGCGAATTGTCATTGCCAGATCGACGACGACGATTTCTACCACCGCGACGATTACGACGCACTGGTTTTTCGCCGTCTCGAGTTTCATTAGATTGCGAGCCCTCGGGTGAAGAACCAGAAGCCGAACTACTGGACTTTTGTCGACCACGTTTAGTCAGGCCGATCTTTTTAGAACTGCGAGAACCAACTTCATCACCTGGTGCAACAGGTTGAATCGGAGCGGGCCTGGTGTCACCAATTTGAGGCTTGCGAACCAGTGCCGCGTCGGCGGCCTCAGGTGAAACTAGCCGACCTTCTCTTGGGTGTTCTGGTAACTCTGGGTAACTCATATCACTAATCCCTCTAAATCTTATAAAACGAAGCCCGCCGGGCGGTTTCGTCAATCACGCTGTCGCACTAACTCAGGAGGCTGAGCGCACTAAATTCGCGAAAATCGAACTGGTGGGGCTTACGCCCCGTGATTACAGGCTACTGCCCGGGTATTGATATCGGACGGATATAGATCTAACGCAGACGACGCATGTAGATGCTCTGCATCAAACCCATCAGTAGCGCACTTGAAGCCAAATGCGACCCACCGTACGAGATGAATGGAAGGGGCAGACCGCTCACGGGTGTTACTCCGAGTGTCATACCAATATTTTGAAAAACTTGGAATAACAGCATCGCGAAATATCCGGTCGCCAGGAGCTGGTCAAAACGATTTCGTGCCAACTTTGCAATCACCCAAACCCGCCAACAAATTACAGCAAATAGTGCCAGCACGGTAAAGCTGCCAAGCATTCCAAATTGTTCGCCGATTGCAGAAAACGGAAAGTCTTGAAATTGAACAGGTATGTACGCTCCGTTAGTGAGTGGCCCTTGCAAATATCCCTTACCGAAAAAACCTCCACTTGCGACCGCGCGCTTGGCGAATCGCACTTGCAGAACTATTCTCTGCAATCTCTCTTCGTTTGAGTCTTGATTAAACCAAGCGTCAAATCGTTTCAATTGAGTTGTGCCAACGGCACCGGAAAGCCCCAATACAGCGGCTGTAACAGAAGCGAGAATTGTGAATGCAAAGACCCACAAACGCTTGGCTCCAGAAACCAACAAAATACCAACTACCCCTGTGGCTAGAACCGTGGCCGAACCAAGATCAGGCTGAACCAAAATAAGCGCAAAAGGAAAGAACAACATCCAGACAGAATTGACCAATTCTTTATAAGTGATCTTGGTTTTCCCTTCATCTGATACGTACGCAGCAATCAAGACCAGAACCGTGACTTTCACTAATTCGGCGGGTTGAACCGAGATGAAGCCAAGATCAAAAGATAATCTTGCACCGTTACTAACTGCACCAATGACAAGAACAAGGA
>CAXNFV010000053.1:0-6568 GCA_964201675.1 Ilumatobacteraceae bacterium
AGCGGTGACCGATCAAAATAACTTCGGCGCCGTCTTGCACTACATCAGCCGCCGTGACTTTTTCTGGCCAAACTTGACCAGGGTCATCGCGACCGAGACTTTCAGCGTCGCTACGATCGAGAACTTTGAAGCGCAAAAATTCGTCAAGCCACTTTGTTGGTGCAGTTGCAAACTCTGGATAGATGGTTAGTCGCGGAGCCAAAACTTTGTCGCGCAACTCAGTTGCAGAGCGCAACTTGTCGAGCGCGGGCCACGGTCGTTCGGGGTTGACGTGATCGGCCGTAACTGGTGAAACGCCACCCCAGTCATCAATGCCAGCGTCGAGCAAAACACCGAAGTCGTCGCTTAAATTTGGTGGTGCCTGCAAATGAATTTCTGGTGGCAAAATGACTCTTGCAGCAGCAATTGTCCATAAATATTCGTCTTGCGGACAAGGCTTTTCGCGTTGCATAATCGTAAGAGGCTTCGGCAAAAAGTTTTGCACGATCACTTCTTGAACTTGCCCATATTTCGCGTGTGATTCAGCAATGGCTTCAAGTGCAGCAATACGATCTTGGCGAGTTTCGCCGATGCCGACCAAGATGCCGGTTGTAAAAGCGATTTTTAGTTCGCCAGCGAAATTTAGTGTGTCGAGGCGTCGTTGCGGCTCTTTGTCCGGCGCGCCGCGATGACAATCTAGGTCGTCGCGCAAAGTTTCGATCATCATGCCTTGTGATGGTGAGACCCTTCGCAACATCGCCAACTCGTCGCGATACAACGCTCCGGCATTTGCATGCGGTAACAAGCCAGTTTCGCGAAGTACAAGCTCTGCCATGTCATGCAGGTAATGAACGGTACTTTCGTATTTGTTTTGCCTCATCCATTCGCGCGCAACTTCGTATCGCAATTCGGGTCGCTCGCCAAGTGTGAACAGCGCTTCGTGACATCCAACTTTTGCGCCCTGCTTTGCAATTGAGAGAACCTGTTCGGCAGTGAGGTAGGGGTTTTCTAAGTGCGCCGGCGGCTGAGCGAAAGTGCAGTAGCCACATTTATCGCGACACAACATAGTCAGCGGTATAAAAACTTTTGGAGAGTATGTAACTCGATTACCAAAAGTCTCGTCGCGAATTGCACGCGCATGACTCATCAATTCAGACGTTGGGATTTCGGATAGTGGCGCATCAAGTACGCGACGGCTCTCAGACAACATGACCCTCCGATGGAGATTGAAGTAAATAGTTGAGAGCGCCCGACCAAGTTTCTTCACCGTGTTAGAGAGGTGATGAAACCTGTATTTGCCTTGCGCTCCTAACCGTAGCGGCAATCTTGGCTATCGCGCAAGCCCTATTTTTAGGTCAAGCCCAACAGGGCGATGAGCGCATCGTCAATCAACCACTGTTCTTCAGCTTTTACTTGACCAACTTTTTTGCCAAGCCGATCAATTGAAACTGCTTTCATTTGCTCGACCATTACTTTTGTGTGCTGGCGTTGAATTTGAATGGCGGGTCGAATTGAAGCGCCGAGGGCGCTTTGTGAAGTCGGGGCGATGATCACAACGGATCTTGGCAACATCGAATTGGATTGCAAAATTACGGCGAACCGTTTGCCATAAAGTTCACTACTAACGCCCTTCTTGAGTGTGATGGTGTAGATGTCGCCTCTATTCATCGAGTAGATCCATGAATTCGGCAAGCCGTTTTGACTCGGCACGATCTTTTGGATTCGCGTCAAGTGTTGCGATTTCAGCAGCCAGGCGCGTCGGCTCACTTAACGCGTGCGCGGCATCAAGTATTGCTTTGCGCACAGCCTCAGACTGGCTAAAACCAGTTTGCTGAAGTCGCAATAGTGCTCGGCGAGTTTGGTCATCAAGCCGCAGCGAAATTGCCTCTGCCATAAAATCTAATGTATCACGATTTGTCATACAAATTTCTCCCATTCGTGTGCACTCATCTATATAGATGTGTGCGGATTATTTGACGAGTGCGCGAAAAAGGGCGCGGACGTTTTGCCCAGAAATTGGCACGCGGTGGCCTGTGCGCGAAATGAATCCGAGTTGCACTCCAGTTGAAGGGTCAAGCACCGTGAACACTTGCTCGTGCCCATCGGCATCGACAATTACATCTGTAAGTAACGGTACTTTTGCTTCGGCAAGGGCATGTTGAACGAAGCCTGCGTTTAAAACTTCAATCGCAATGTGTTGAACGCCTGAACCGTGCGTCGCCAAGTGTGCATCGACACTCGGGTCGCCAGGGCCAACCAAAACCACGGTGACGCCCCCTGCATCTGCTGTAACAATCTCCGAATCTTGAGTGCGAGTGATTTTGAAACCCAATGCTGTGAGAAAAACCATTGCCGAATCTAAGTTGGCAACCGCAACAACAACATGATCAATTCGACAGGCAACAGTGTCAAGTGCCGATCGCAGGATTGATCCTGAACTATCTGCCGTTTTGCTCGGTGCAGTCTCATTGCGTTCTTCGGCGATTTCGATGCGATGTGTCTCGGCCAACAAGATTCGAAATAGTTGTTCTGTGAAATCTGGGTCTACTTGATTATCGATAGCCCACTGACGGCGCACAGTCAAAACCTCTCGCACTCGTTGCGGTTGAATTACTGCGGTGGATGTGCCGGCTTTGACTTCGGCGACTTGGCGGCAAACTTGCATTCGTTCCGCGAGCAAATGGACGATTGCTAAATCTATTTCGTCTATTTTCTGACGCAGTTGTGAGAGGTCTTTCATCGTCGCCACCATTTAGTGCGAGATGAGCCTTGCACGTTTATTGCCGACGAACTCATGCGTGCGATGTGCTTGGCCATCATGTCCATTTCAATATTGACTTTGTCACCAACTTTGCGCACGCCCAATGTCGTAACTTCTGTCGTGTGCGGTATTACTGCCACGGAGAATGTGTCAGCGGTTAAATTGAACGCCGTCAGACTTATGCCGTCAACTGTGACTGAACCTTTTTCTACAATCAGGTGCATCAAATCGATTGGTATTCGCACAACCAAGTTCGGCACCTCTGAAACAATTTCGCCTACTGCATCCACATGACCCAAAACGAGATGCCCGCCGAGTCGATCACCTAGCGCCATCGGTCTTTCAAGATTGACGACATCACCCACAATTAATGTGCCGAGGTTTGTGCGCGAGAATGTTTCATCGCTGACGTCAGTCATCCACGAGTTCTTGTCAATTTCAACAACTGTCAGGCAGCAGCCGTTAACGGCGATTGATGAGCCAACTTTCGAGCCGTCCAACACTGTTTGAGCCGAAATGCGTAGCCGTGAACCGCTTCGTTCGGCCACTCTGCCAAGTTCTTCGACGATTCCAGTGAACACGCCTTACGACACTACTTAGGTGGCAGGGCTAATGCAGGGTGGTTTCGCAGAGAATCGGTCGTAGATTGAAAGGGTCAATTAGGGCTCATCCTCTGATTAGATGCCACTGACCAAAAGGTCGGGGCGACCAGTTATCTCGCTGGCTAGCAAATTTGCTTGCGAGACTTCGAAAGGCAAAATAAAAGTGGCGATCACTCCAACTAAAGATGTCATCAGCAAGCATGGACAGCATGCGACAGACTCGGGCTCACCAGAAGTACAAATTGCACTTCTCACAGAGCGAATCAACAGTCTCACAGAGCATCTCAAAAGCCATGTCAAAGACCACCACTCACGTCGTGGATTGTTGATGATGGTTGGTCGTCGTCGACGAATGCTTGATTACGTGCGAGATCGAAACATTGAGAAGTATCGAAAACTTCTCGAAGATCTCGGCTTGCGTCGTTAAACAGTCACAAAGAAGAAAACAAAAATAACAACATAAACAATCGAGCAATCTGTAGTTGGTTGTCAGTTGAGGATTTCGCGAACTGTTCTATAAAAGTTCCGCGTGATGGTCCACGAAGTTCTCAACTGGGAACCGACAATTTGTTCGGCACATAGGCCTGTAATCCCGTAAAAAACGGCACAGGTACGAAAGGAAGCATCATGGCCGAGGCCATTTCAGTAAGCGGTCCAATTTCAGGGACCGATAGAACACTCACCTTTGAGACGGGCAAACTCGCGTTGCAGTCACAAGGAGCAGTAGTAGCAAAAATCGGAAAGACAACAGTTCTGGCAACAGCAAACGCGGCAAAGGGCGTGCGTGACGGCATCGACTTCTTTCCGCTGACAGTTGACGTTGAAGAGCGCGCATATGCAGCAGGCAAGATTCCCGGTTCGTTTTTTCGTCGCGAAGGTCGACCAAGTCAGCAAGCAATTCTTACGTGTCGACTTACAGACCGTCCGTTGCGACCAGCTTTCCCAGACGGCTACCGAAACGAAACTCAAGTCGTAATCACCGTTATTGGTGCAGATCAAACTAATCCGCATGATGTGTTGGCGATCAATGCAGCCTCAGCATCGTTCATGATTTCGGGCATTCCATTTGATGGTCCGATTGGTGCAGTGCGTTTGGCGTTCAGCCAAGAAGGCAACTGGATCGCACATCCAACATTTGAAGAAGGCGAAGAGTCGACATTTGAATTGGTCGTTGCTGGTCGCGAACTTGACAATGGCGATGTCGCCGTGATGATGGTTGAAGCAGGCGGAACCGAAAAAAGTTTCACTTACTACGCCAACGGTGCACCAAAAGTAACCGAAGAAGTTATTGCCAGCGGATTAGAAGCCTGCAAGCCGTTCATCAAAGAGTCGATCAAACTTCAGCGTCAGCTCGTTGCAAGTGTTATCGCAACTCGTGGCGCAATCGAGCCACTTAAGTACACACCAGTGCTTGATTACACGGACGAATTGTTTGAAGCCGTTGAGGCCTCAGCAACTGCAAAGTTGCAACCAGCAATTCGTATCGCACTCAAGAGTGATCGCAACGAAGCAATTGATGCAGTAACAACAGCAACACTTGCCGAACTTGCCGAAAAGTTTGCGGGTCAAGAGAAGCAAATCAAAGAGGCAGTTCGCTCATTGACTAAAAAATTAGTTCGCAAGCGCGTTGTCGACGAAGGAATTCGCATCGACGGTCGTGGCCCTGCTGATCTTCGACCGGTTTCTGCTGAAGTTGGTTTGATCTCAACTGCTCACGGCACAGGGTTGTTTCAACGCGGCGAGACGCAAGTGCTAAACGTTCTGACAATGGCGATGCCAAAGATGAATCAGATGATCGACTCGATCACTCCTGAGACATCAAAGCGTTACATGCACGACTACAACATGGCCCCATGGGCAAACGGCGAAACCGGTCGAGTCGGTACACCAAAGCGTCGCGAAATTGGTCACGGTGCGCTCGCTGAGCGTGCGTTATTTCCTGTTGTGCCGAGCCAAGAAAAGTTTGCTTACACACTTCGTTTAGTTAGCGAAGTTTTGTCGTCAAACGGCTCGACATCAATGGCATCTGTTTGCGCATCAAGTCTTTCTTTGATGGATGCAGGTGTGCCGATTGTTGCCCCAGTCGCAGGTATCGCGATGGGTTTGATTTTTGATCAAGGCAAGTACACAGCATTGACAGACATTCTCGGTGCAGAAGATGCATTCGGTGACATGGACTTCAAAGTTGCCGGCACCGCAGATGCAGTGACTGCATTGCAACTTGACACCAAAATCGAAGGCATCCCGAGCGATGTTTTGGCAAAAGCATTGCAGCAGGCCAAAGACGCACGCTTAAAGATTCTCGGAGTGATGAACGCAGCAATTAACGCGCCACGTGCAACGGTTAACGAGAGTGCGCCAAAAATTGTTACGTTCACGATTCCGCTTGACAAAGTCGGTGAAGTGATTGGGCCAAAGGGCAAAGTAATCAACACGATTCAGCAAGAGACTGGTGCTGAAATCAATGTAAGTGACGACGGAGCAACCGGCATCATCACGATTGGTTCGCCAGACAACTCAAAAGTTGAAGATGCGAAGGCGCGTATTTTGGCGATCGTTGATCCACCAACTGCAGAACTCGGCGCGGTTTACACCGGTCGTGTTGTCAACACCGCCGCATTTGGTGCGTTCGTGAATATTCTTCCTGGTCGAGATGGCCTTGTGCACATTTCGAAACTTGGCAATGGTCAACGTGTGGCTCGAGTCGAAGATGTGCTTAATATCGGCGACGAAGTGCAAGTGAGAGTCGATGACATCGACGATCGTGGCAAAGTCAGCCTCAGTCTGATTGGTCCCGATGGCGAAGTCGTCAAGGGCTCGGCTGGTGGTTCGTCAGGTGATGGCGAGCGTGGCCCACGGCCAGAAAGAAGTGAACGTCCGCGTTCAAATGATCGCGGCGGCCGAAATGATCGCAATGATCGTCCACGTTCAAATGATCGCGGTGGCCGCAACGACCGTCCGCGTTCTAACGACCGTAACGACCGCCCGCGCTCTAACGACCGCAATGATCGTCCGCGAAATGATCGCAGTGCGCCGTCAGATGCAGTCAGTGTGAGTTTTGAAGAAGAGTTCGATCGCGATTTGCGAAACAATCAATAGGTATCGACTGACATGACAATTCGTGTCGGAGTAATTGGTGCCGCGGGACGGATGGGACAAACGGTTTGTGCCGCAATTTCGGTTGACAAAAATCTAGAACTGGTTGCGGCAGTTGACTCTGCTGCTT
>CAXNFV010000054.1:0-6432 GCA_964201675.1 Ilumatobacteraceae bacterium
ACTGCTTGGGCTAAAACATGGGCAGTTGAGTGACGCAGAACATGACGACCGGCATCTGAATCTGCGGTGATTATCGAAACTTTCGCGCCATCTACGAGTGATACTCCCAAATCAGTTTCGACACCATTGACGACGGTCGCCACTGCCGCCTGACCCAGACGCTTGCCAATTGACATCGCAAGATCAAGACCTGTAGAGCCGATCGGTAATTCACGAGTCGAATCGTCAGGCAGCCGAACAGTAATCGTGGAGTTACTCAGAGTCATGACTCGTTCAGTCTAGATTGTGAAAGTTTTAGATATGAGTGCGATTAACGCTCGAGCGCTTCGGCGCATATTCATATAGATACTGCTGATTGGTTAGCGCCTGAATCTTTATCATCACTTCATCGGTCAACTCTCGCAAAACCTCAGGATCATCGGCGCGCGACAAGTACTTGCGCGTGTCAATTGGTGGACCGATCTCAATTTTGCACGACTTGCGAAATTTCGGCATCACTGTGTCTGGCGCCATTATCGCACTTGTGCCGCTTATCCCAACCGGAAAAATAGGACATCCAAATTTTAGGGCCAATCGTGCCGCGCCGGTACGGCCCTTATAAAGTTTGCCATCCCGACTGCGCGTTCCTTCTGGGAATATTCCGAATAGTTCGCCACGTGACAACACCGCTTCAACCGCAATCATCGCCGAAGATGCGTTCTCTCCTCCGCTGCGATCTAGCGGGATCATGCCAATTTTTGTAAACAGCCAACGCGTCTTCCAAGAATCCATGTATTCGCTCTTGCCGACGACCGACATATTTCGCGGTGAGTGGGTGAGTAAAAAAACAGAATCCAAAAAACTAATATGATTTGCACACAAAATTGCCGGACCTGTTACGGGGATTTGGTCAAAACCAATCAGAGAAAACTTCCATAGTCGATTCACAAAAAAGCGCACAAATGGTCTGAACCGAGTCTGAAATTTTGTTGCACCAACAAACTTCGACGGATCAAAATTAGCTTTGGTCATAGGTATGAAAATTACTTTAATTAACTATTTAGATCAATTCCAAGAAGTTTCGCCGACGACTTAATGCTGTGACCTGCCGCTGCGGCTTGATCTATGACTTGAATTGCCGCTGGGGTATTCAAGTCATCATCTAATGCAGCGCGAACTTCGGCAAGTCCAGCCGTACCATCACCATTCTTCGCAGCATTCCATAATTCAAGTTTTGCCAGCGAAGCATTCATTGACGATGACGTCCACTCCCATTCTCGGCGATAGTGATTTGAAATTAGCGCAAGTCGAATCGCTCGCGGATCATGAGTTTTTCGCAGACGATCAACGAACTCTAGATTGCCCAAACTTTTTGACATCTTCGTTCCGTCCATAAACACCATCGCAACATGCATCCAGTGCTTCACGAATTGTTTTCCGGTTGCAGCCTCAGATTGAGCACGCTCACATTCGTGATGCGGAAATATCAAATCGCTTCCGCCACCATGCAAATCAATCGTCGTACCGAGATCACGCAAAGCCAAGGCCGAGCATTCAATATGCCAACCAGGTCTACCCGGACCCCAAATCGTGTCCCAACTTGGCTCATCTGGTGCAGAAGGTTGCCACAACACAAAATCAAGAGGGTGCCTTTTATTCGGATTATCTAAGTCACCACCACGCTCAGCGGCATACCGCAGCATTGTTTTGTTGTCGTAATTAGAGACACTGCCGAACGACTCAAATTTGGTTACATCAAAAAAGACACTGCTGCCGCCTTGATATGCGAATCCTCTATCTAAAACTAGTGCGATAAATTTTCGAATGTCAGGGATCGCCGAAGATGCGCGAGGCTTGCTGAAGACTTCCAACACATTGAGTGCTTTCATATCTGCATCAAATCTTGCTTCTTCTCCGGCTGCGAGATCTAAATAGTGCACGCCGAGTTCTCTGGCTTTTGCAAACAACGGATCATCGACATCAGTCACGTTGCGAACGCACTTGACGATGTGTCCCCTATCGATCAGTCGCCTTTGCAGAATGTCGTAACTCACAAAAGTAAAAGCATGGCCAATGTGAGTCGCGTCGTATGGCGTAATGCCACACGTGTACATCAAAACTTCTTTGTCAGGAGCAAAATCAACCACACTTCTCTTGACAGTGTCGTACAACTTAATCGTCACTTAGTAGCACCACGCTCTGGGATTCCGGTTAGCCGTGGGGCGACACGAGTTTTGTAACGCACATTTAGCTGCAACAACACCGCAGTAAAGGCTTCGATTGCTAGTGCATTCGACAAACTGCCGGCATTTAACGGGCGACAACCTGGTATGCGCAAAACAATTTCAGAAATAGTTGCGGTCGCTGTCGGATCATCCGAACATATCAATACATCGCTATCTACTTCATGGGTGAGATTGCCTAACTCTGTCGCCGGCAAATGTTGGAAAGCCGCGACTACTCGCGATAACGGAATCTCGGCTTGAATGTGCGCAGCAATACTGCCACGAGGTGGCACTAGTGGTTGAAACTCTTTACCCACCCGAACTAATGCATTTGCCATTGTCACCACTATTTTGCCGACCAACTGCGAAGTGTGCTCGTTGACAATGGTCGCGGCCGAGTCCCATGGTGTCGCAATAATTACAATTTCGCAGTTTGCAGCAGCATCGTTGTCGCCACCATTGAGATTTAACTTGAATTCAGGCCACTTGCGCACGAGTTCGACGCAAATACCCTTTGCTCGTTGAGCATCACGAGAACCCAGAAGCACATCACAGCCAATTGAAGCCAAGCGCAAACCAAGTGCACTCCCTGCAGGCCCAGTACCACCAAGAATTCCGATCTGCATGAATCGCAACACTACTTACTTGCGATGCCTATTTACTAGCTGTGTTTACTAATGCTGTTTACTGAAGCTGTTTACTGGCGATAAAACACCGACGCAACGCAAACAGGTTTGAACCAACTACCGTTTACAAGATGGGAATTCTTGATGGAAAAAATATTGTCATAACTGGTGTACTAACAGATGCTTCTTTGGCGTTTGGTGTCGCCCAACTAGCCCAACGCGAGGGCGCAAAGATTGTTCTAACTGGCGCAGGTCGCGGATTATCAATTACTGAGCGAACGGCTCGAAAGTTAGAAACACCCGTGTCAGTGGTCGAATTTGATGTCACTGTTGATTCGCATGTTGAAAGCGCTCGCGAATCCGTTAAACAAAATTTTGGCTCTCTTGGTCGTGTCGACGGAGTCTTGCACTCAATCGGCTTTGCACCAGCGGCTTGTCTGGGTGATGACTTTATGGCCGCGACCTGGGCCGATGTAGCCGTAGCGATGCAGATTTCGGCATATTCGTTGAAGACACTTGCCGAATCATTTGCTCCGTTAATGACCAATGGTGGCTCGATTGTGGGTCTTGATTTCGACAATACCGTTGCGTGGCCCGCCTACAACTGGATGGGCGTTGCTAAATCTGCACTTGAAAGTACAAATCGATATTTAGCCAAAGCATTGGGTACCAAACAAATTCGATGCAACTTAATTGCGGCTGGTCCGATTCGCACGATGGCGGCGAAATCGATACCCACATTTGGATCGTTTGAAGATGTCTGGGGTCAACGCGCACCACTTGGTTGGGATGTAAACGATTCGACGAGCGTCGCGCGAAGTTGCGTGGCAATGCTTAGTGACTGGTTTCCTGCAACTACTGGAGAAATAGTTCATGTGGATGGCGGTTTCCACGCGATGGGTGCCTAATTGAAAAAGGGCAAACGTCTACAGAAGTTTTGTATTCAAACAATCTCAGTAGTTTTGATAATCGCAAGTCTTCCTAGCATCGCCGTGGCTTCATCTGAGTCTGGTGAAGCTAATCAAGACGAATTCTCTACTCAAGTCGAAGCAGCAGGCGTTGATAGTGGCTACGCAGCACAATGGGGACTGCAAATTATTTATGCCAACGAAGTTTGGAGCGTCTCTACTGGCGCAAATGTCTTAGTCGCAGTAGTTGACTCGGGATCTGGACCCAACGCAGACCTCACTGCGAATCTCTCCCCGGGCCGGTCAATAATTCGTGGTCGTTCAACTGACAACGCAACCGATGTTGATCCAATTGGACACGGGACCCATGTCGCTGGAATCATCGCTGCACAAGCCAATAATGACATCGGAATTGCGGGTGTCGCGCCAAACGCAAAAATTCTGCCGATCAGAGTTCTCGATGCGTACGGTGACGGCTCGGAGACTGACGTCGCTCTTGCTATTAGATATGCGGTTGATGTCGGTGCGCGGGTAATAAATCTTTCACTTGGCGGAGTCGGACAGTCTGCACAACTGCAAACTGCTATTCAATATGCAGCGGACAGAAATGTTCTCGTCGTCGCCGCCGCTGGTAACGCCGGGCCAAACGCGGGCGTTACTTATCCTGCCGGAAACGATTTGACTTTGGCGGTTACCGCGACAGATCAAACAATGACTTCCCCATCATTCGCACAACGCGGCAGCTACATCGACATAACCGCACCAGGTATTGGTATCTGCTCGACAGTTCGCATTGGTTCGCGCGCTGACTCGTCGCGTAATTGTGTTGCCGCAGGTGAACCGTATGTGACGATGAGTGGAACATCTATGGCCGCGGCTTTTGTCAGTGGAGTTGCTGCGCTTATCATTGCTGCCAACCCGACTTTGACTGCGATACAAGTTCGTGAGTTGATTGTTGCAACAGCAACCGACATCGGCGAACCAGGACGAGACGACACATTTGGTGCAGGACTCGTAAATACATACGCAATATTTAGAGCACTAGGCTATTTTGCCAACGAAATTGCATACCCGACTTTCTCACCGGTGGGTCGAATCGGTGTTGAAATTCTTGCCAGCACTTTGCAGTTGCCACAAACAGAAAGACTGCAGTGGTACCGATGCAGTTCACCTGGCGAAGCCACTGTCGCAATACCAACTGATTGTGCGACGATTGCCCGCGCACAAGAACTTCAATACACCCCAACGATCGATGACCTGGGCCTGTTTTTGCGACTGGGAACCTTGATCACTCTCGGCGGAACTCCACAAATTAGATTCTCGGCGACCAGCAATCGAATCGTAGGCGTGTGGACATCGTCAACAGCGATTGAAGTCGGATCAAACGTTGCGATAAAAAATCTGGTTGAAAGTGCTTCAAAGGGCAAATTAAGTTTGAAAATTGTTTCAGGTCCGTGCGCAGTAAAAAACAGATCATCGATCGTCTTTAATGAAATCGGCAAATGCTTGATTCGCGTGAGCTCTTCAGCCACTGCAAGGTACCCAAAGTTAATCAGCAAAGTAGTGATTGAAATCACCGAAAAAATTAAGGTGTGAGGCAATGCCAAACCGTCTCGCTAATGAAACCAGTCCGTACTTACGCCAGCACAAAGACAACCCGGTTGAGTGGTTTAGTTGGGGGCCCGAAGCATTTGATTTAGCAAGGCAACGCAATGTACCCGTTTTGCTGTCGGTTGGATATTCGGCATGTCATTGGTGTCACGTCATGGCTCACGAATGCTTTGAAGATGACCAAACCGCAAACCTAATGAACGATCTGTTCGTGAATATCAAAGTAGACCGCGAAGAACGTCCCGATATTGACGCCCTATACATGGATGCAGTGCAAGCGATGTCAGGGCGTGGCGGATGGCCGATGACGGTCTTTATGACACCGGACGGTAGACCTTTTTTTGGTGGAACATATTTTCCAAAACCGTCGTTTAGTCAGTTGATGAATGCGATTAGCGACGCATGGCATAACCGGCGCGAGGATATCGAGAACAATATCTCGGCACTTGTTGCGTCTCTAAATAGAACAGCACAGATCACACCTGACGAGTCTTTGCCGACTATTGATTTGTTTCATCGCGCAGTCAACGAATTGAGTCAGAGTTTCGACGACAAGTGGGGCGGCTTCGGTGGCGCGCCGAAGTTTCCGAGCACGATGAGCCTGGACTTGTTGTTACGAAGTTTTCTGAATGATAGCAGCCCATCGACGCGCAAGATTTTGACGACGTCACTGGACGCAATGGCTTCGGGTGGAATCTACGACCATCTTGGTGGTGGATTTTCTCGCTACAGCGTCGACGAGAAGTGGCTTGTGCCTCATTTCGAAAAAATGCTCTATGACCAAGCATTGCTGGTTCGCGTTTACACGCATGCCGCAGTTGTGTTCGACCAACCACAGTGGCGTCAAGTAGTTGAAGAAACAATCGACTATGTTTTACGTGATTTGCGACACGACAACGGTGGATTTTTTAGCGCTCAAGATGCCGACTCGCTAGACGAACAGGGGCACTCACACGAAGGACACTTTTATGTCTTCACCCCCGCGCGGGTGCGAGAGATTCTGCCAGCAGAACTAGTTGATACAGCACTTGAATGGTACTAAATATCTGACTCAGGCAACTTCGAAGGATCAAATATTCCTGC
>CAXNFV010000055.1:0-6353 GCA_964201675.1 Ilumatobacteraceae bacterium
CGAATGGGTCGGCCGCAAAGTCAACCTCAACTCCGACGGCGTACTTCTCATCTAATCAGGCGAGTTAGTTTTGCGGGCGAGGGCGATGCGGTCGCGCCGAGAATAATCTTGGCGAATTTCAATATCTATAAAACTGTTCTCGTTGAGCAGATTGTGAATCTCCGGGCCTTGTTCGTGACCGATTTCGAGCACCAGTAAACCATCAGTCACAAGCCACTCGCCTGCCTGCGAAATAATGTGACGATGTGCGTCCATCCCATCGGTGCCTGCGTAAAGCGCAAGATGCGGCTCGTAGTCACGAACGACCGACTCGACACTCGCATCATAAACAGCAATGTATGGCGGATTACTAATAATCAGATCAAAGCTATTTTTCAACTCACTTGGCAATGCCAAAAACCAGTCGCCCTGCGCAAGGCTCACATCCCCATCAACCAAACCCAAACCGGCAAGGTTCGCTCGCGCAACATCGAGTGCATCATTTGAAACATCAGTCAGCCAAACTTCGGCACTCGCAAGTGGCAGTTCGCTGGCTAGTGCCAGCCCAATAACCCCACTTCCGGTGCCTAAATCAGCAATTCGCACCCTTCGGTTTATTTTCTGAACAATGTCGCGCATTGAGTCGAGAGCGACTTGTACAACGAGTTCGGTTTCGGGTCGCGGAATCAATACGCGTGGGTCGACCAACACATCAAGGTGTCGAAACGACCAGCGCTGCATTACATATTGCAGGGGTTCACCCAACAATCGCCGCCGCACCATCTCGCGCAACGCTGCACCACAACGCTCGCTAACAAGTTCAGATAAGCCTGATTTAAATTCGCTGGTGTCTAATCCGCTGGCGTGCTCACAAAGCCATCGTGCTTCTTGCTCGTTGCCAAGATCAAGCAAAGTTTTCTCAAACAACTCACCCCATGTGATTGTCTCGTCGCTGTACACGACAGAAATTATTTCTCGCCGGCGTAAGCCAACTGCTCAGTCTGATACTCAAGTGTCAACGCATCGATCACTGGGTCTAAGTTGCCAGCCAAAACTTCTTGCAACTGATGCAGAGTAAAACCAATGCGATGGTCGGTAACGCGACTGTCTTTAAAGTTGTATGTCCGAATTTTTTCGCCACGACCACCGCCACCGACTTGTGCTTTGCGCTCGGCAGAGGCACGCGCCTGAGATTCTTCTTCTTGGCGCTTAAGCAATCGTGCTCTCAATACCTGCATCGCACGCAAACGGTTTTGCAACTGACTGCGCTCATCTTGCATTGCAACCACAACACCACTGGGTCGGTGAGTTATGCGCACTGCAGAGTCAGTGGTGTTGACGCCTTGACCACCCGGGCCACTTGCACGGTAAACATCAATCTGCAAATCTTTCTCGTCGATGTGCAGTTCAACTTCTTCGACTTCTGGCAAGACCATCACTGTTGCCGAACTTGTATGAATGCGACCCTGGTTCTCGGTGGCAGGCACTCGTTGCACGCGATGCGGCCCGCCCTCGAACCGCATTCGAGTCCAGGCTGTTTCGCCTTTGAATATCATCACAACTTGGTTGATTCCACCTTTTGGCGAAAGATCGAGCGATAAAACTTCGACCGCCCAGTTATTTCGGGCGGCAAACGCCTTGTACATGTCGAACAAATCAGTTGCAAACAAATTGGCTTCTTCTCCGCCTTCCGCGCCGCGAATTTCGACGATGATATTTTTACCCGCATTTGGATCTGGTGGCAGCAACAGAATTTTGAGTTCATTCTCGAGAGCAGCAATCGTCGCAGTGGCAGAAATTAACTCTTCTTGCAATTGATCTCGCTCGGCACCAATTGCATCGGCAATCAACTCTTTTGCCGCTTGTGCGTTGCCGGTTGCTGATTTATATTTGCGAATGCACTCGACCAACGGCGTCATCTGTTTGTATTTACGAGACACTTCGCGTAATTTGTCTTGATTTTCTAACACTTCGGGTGTTGCCATGCTCGATTCAAGATCAAGAAAATCTCGTTCAATGATGTCAAGTCGTTCAAGCACGATGATCAGACTATGGCTTTAATCTCGACCCCGTGTAGGAGCATCTAGAAGATTGCAACCAACAAAGCGCGCGGGGATGTGTAACAACTCGGCAAGTTGAGCGATCGCAGGCACAATGTCGCGTTGTGGTGAAACAAAAACTAGATCTGCCTGATCATCAATTGTCAGTCGTGCATCGGCACCAAACGAGATCACATCTGGGTCTATCCCGATGCTGAAAACCACAATAATAGTTTTGCCATTACGAGAAACGCCAGTGGCACAACATGGCACTTGGTCTTTGAGATTGGCACGCGGCATCGGTGGCGCGACGGTTTTAAGCGAGACCGCATCAACTAAATGTGGCGATGCGCAAATCAGATGGCGCAATAAGCGCTCTCTACAAAGTTGATTTAACGGATGTGGATCTGCGCCGACTACTCGCTTTGCGGCAACTTCATCAACAACTTTGCGCAGAGACTCGATCGTCGCTGTGCGGCCATGTAGCAGTTGAAAAGTTTCACGGTCATGAGTGCCGACACCGATTTCAAGACGCGATTCGACTACTTGAGAGTCAGCAGTTTCGTGAACGACACGACAAACTTCAAGACCACAAACCTCACCGGCAAGAACACCGTGTTCACGAGTTATTTCTGCACCACTACTGCGAATGAAATCTGTGAATGATTCGTCGGCTGCACTGATTTCTTTCATCGGCACAACACACGGCGAAGCCAGCACAGGTCTAACTGCGAGATCACTCGCAATTTCAAAAACTTCAGTTTTCAAGTTAAACAAACCAGCACGGCGCGCGAGGTCACCAGCATTGTGTTCGGTAAATAGTTTCAGCGCAGTTGCTTGATTGCGCAACGCCCAAATCATTGCTGGCCCGAGACCAAATTCGTGACGCGCAGTCAATAACACCCAAGCGATATTTTTACTAACAACACCAACAGATGAACCAAACTCAATGACTTGTTGATGCTGTAACTCGGGATCGGCATCCTGCGTCAAAATTAATGTGCGCAAACGCAGACCAGCCAATCGCAGGGCGTGACTATCGTTCGTCACCATGACGCAACGAAACTTAAGACGTCGGTTGTTTGGCGATTTCGGCGAGGAACTCGTCGTTGTTCTTGAAGGTCTTTAGACGATCAATCAACAACTCGAGCCCTGGTGCCGCATTGCCGTCAGCGGCAAGACCGCTGAGAACGCGACGCAACTTCCAGACCATCTGCAACTGCTGACGATTGAACAACAACTCTTCGTGACGAGTGCTCGACGCATCAACATCGATCGCCGGATAAATACGTCGCTCTGCAAGTTTGCGATCAAGACGTAGCTCCATGTTGCCCGTTCCCTTGAATTCTTCGAAAATCGCATCATCCATTCGACTGTTCGTTTCAACGAGTGCCGTCGCCAAAATCGTAAGACTGCCGCCTTCTTCAATGTTGCGAGCCGCACCAAAGAATTTTTTCGGTGGATACAACGCACCTGCATCAATACCACCAGACATCACACGACCAGTTGTCGGCGCTGCAAGGTTGTAGGCGCGAGACAAACGAGTGATTCCGTCGAGAATAATTACGACATCTTGACCCATTTCAACCATGCGCTTTGCTTTTTCAATCACGAGTTCGGCGACATGGGTGTGTTCTTCAGATGGTCGGTCAAAAGTTGAAGAGACAACTTCGCCTTTTACTGTTCGACGCATGTCGGTAACTTCTTCAGGTCGCTCATCAATCAACAGAACAATCAACTTCACTTCCGGATAGTTCTTTTCGATCGAAGTTGCGATCGTCTTCATCACGGTTGTCTTGCCGGCTTTTGGCGGCGAAACGATGATTCCGCGTTGACCTTTGCCAATCGGCGAAATCAAGTCGATGATTCGCGCCGTCATGTTTGTCGGGTCACTCGCGCTTGAAAGCTCTAACTTCTCGTCAGGAAACAACGGTGTGAGATCTTCAAACTTTGGACGCTGCTTCATTTTTTCGACATCAATGCCGTTGATCGTGCGAATATCAAGCATGCCAGGATTCTTTTCGTTTCGACCAGCAGGTCGTGACATGCCTGTTACATGGTCACCTTTCCGCAAATTAAATTGTCTCGTTAAACGAACCGAAACATAAGCATCACCTTGTGACGCCAAATAACCGTTGACGCGCAAGAAGCCATAGCCCTCGTCACGCAAATCTAGATAGCCCGAGACTTCAATCGGGTCGTTGTTGATTGGCTCATTTGAATCTTGCATTTCGTTCAACTCATAACGATCGGCACCTTGTGGGCCGTCGTCACGTGTATTGCGAAAACCACCTGGCGTGCGACGACGACGATTGCGATTTCGATTTCGGTTGCCACCGTCTTGGTCGTTGTAATTTCGTGGACCATTATTTCGATTGTCGCGGAAATCATTTCGTGGTTCGCGCGGGCCACGGTTGTCGCGAACCTCACGATTATCGCTGTGCGAATCGGTCTGCTCGGTTCTTCGACGGGCTTCTGGTGCGATCGGTGTGCCTTCGTGCTCGGCAAGTTCGATCTCCCATTCGGACAGCGGCTGGCCGTCTGCCCCAAGTGCTGGCGCACTTGATTTTGCTGATGGGCTTGAAGAAGAACTCGGCGCTGAACTCGCAGCCGAACTTACAGTTGCCGGTTTAACTGGTGCTGCAGATTCGGCAGGCGCAGTCTGCTCGAGAATCATGTCGATGATCTCTTCTTTTTTTGCACGACCCGCTGATTTCACACCAAGTGCTTTGGCGATTGCCAAAAGTTGGTCGCGATCTTTTGCTTCAAGTGCCGATTGTTCGAGGGCTCCACTAGCCACAATGCCTACTTTCAGGGCGACTAATTTATTTGCCGCCCAATTTGCCGCTCATTGCCAATATGCAGGGGCACAGATCAGTTTGCGTTGAAATGCGTCTGCCAAGAAAAGGCGGGGACTCGCTCGGGAACCCGAGCAAGACAACTCTAGCCGACCAGATATGCGATGACAACAACCAGACTAAGTGATGATTTAGCGACAACCAGCGACGAACGCCTGCACTGCTTTCAAATTATTTGGCAGAGAAACAATTCTCTCGGGCCGACTCATCAAATCGGCAAGGTGCTCTGGCAACTGTGGTGTCTGACCCGTCGCGCGGCGGACAGCATCTGGAAACTTCGCCGGGTGCGCAGTCGCCAAAGTAATTATCGATTGACCTTTTGGATAATTAACGCCGACGCTTTGACGAGATGCAGACAAGCCAACTGCCGTGTGCGGGTCGATCAACATCGCCGATTTCTGATAAACATCTTTCATTGTCGCCAGTGTTTGCTCGTCATCGCAGCGATAACCGGCGAACTCGCCTGTAATCCACTTGTCATAAACATTTGGGGCGACACGCAACTCGCCATCTTTGCGAAACTCAGTGAGTTGATTTGCGGTCTCTGTACCATCACGATTGTTCATCTCAAAAAGCAAGCGCTCAAAGTTCGATGAAACTTGAATGTCCATACTCGGGCTCAAAGTTGGCACGACATCATTTGCCGTCATCTGCTGCGACTCAAAGAACCGAGTCAAAATATCATTGGTATTTGACGCTACGACAAAACCGTCAATAGATGCGCCCATCTGCTTGGCAATCCATCCCGCCAAGACATTGCCGAAGTTTCCGGTTGGCACACTAAACACTGCAGAGTCGCCAAGTTTTTCTAGCGATGTTACATAATAAACAACCTGTGCCATCACGCGCACCCAGTTGATTGAATTGACCGCCGAGAGTTGATTTGCATCGCGAAACTTTTGATCGTTGAACATTGCTTTAACCAAATCTTGACAATCATCAAATGTGCCATCTATCGCCACGGCATGAACATTGGATGCAGTCAATGTCGTCATCTGGCGACGCTGTACATCGCTGACTCGATTATTTGGATACAGCATCACGATGTCGACATTTCGACACGAGGCAACACCATCAAAGGCGGCCCCGCCAGTATCGCCACTTGTCGCACCAACGATCATCACTCGCTCATCGCGTTGCGCCAACACATGATCAAACAACTTGCCAACCAACTGCAAAGCAATGTCTTTAAACGCCAAGGTTGGGCCATGAAATAACTCGAGCAGATATTCATCTGGCGCAATTTCGATCAAGGGCGCTACATCTGGATGTCGAAATGTCGAATATGCATCAACACACAATTGTTGAAAAACTTTGGCGTCGATTTCATCACCGATAAACGGCGCCATAATGCTGGCTGCGCGATTCGCATAACTTGTTGAGATTTCGCCACTCACTGCACTCTTTAAAGTTGTGTCTTTTTGTGCGTCTAGCTTTGGCCAAGTCTGCGGCACATACAACCCACCATCGCGCGCCA
>CAXNFV010000056.1:0-6347 GCA_964201675.1 Ilumatobacteraceae bacterium
GCTGAGCGCTTGGTGATACTTGGTGCCTGAGATCGTAAAGTCTTCGACACTGCATGACTTTGGTTTTTGGTAGCACTTGTCTTGCCATTTCACTAATTCTTGAAACTGCTGCCTAACAGTTTGATCATAATTATCTCGATCATCTTCAAGACTCGTACTGTTTGAGGTGTCAGCGCTAGTTGAGCTAGTTGAACTAGTTGAACTAGTTGTAATCGCCTGTCGAGTCATGCCGCCCGCCGTGCTTTCTGCTGTGCTTTGTGTTCTGACTGCACCCACCGAATCATCCAGACTCAGCGTTGGCGATGACGAGCAACTAGAAACGAGAAATATTCCGATTACTAAAAGCGAAATAGTCTGGCGTCGTGATTTCTTTAGTTTGAGATCAACCATGTACCCCCGCAGAGTGCCGATAAGGCAGTGTGCCCCTGATGTGTGCATCAATGTCAAACTGTGCATCTAATTACAACAATGTGACGCTTGTTCGTCTGCGATCAAGTGTTGGCAAAAAGGCTTCGGCCAGTCGGTAGAGTTGAAAAACTCTATTTTTTAGAATCTGCGACCAAAACAATGACCAAACATCACCCTGAATTTGAGGATGAGCAGAGGTTTATCGACCACGCCTACGAATGTCTCGAAATAACCAAAACCGACGCCTGGAAGATCCGCGCGATGAACGAAGCATCAATGGGGGGTACCTACCAGGCTCGCTTTGAGCGCAACGCATTTGACGAAGTACTTGTCGGCCGCCTGACGCAACTTGATCTGGGCGATTCAGCACTCGTGTTCGGTCGAATTGACCGGCTGACCGAGTCGCCTGAAGAATTCGAAAGTTTTCACATTGGTCGAATCGCAGTTGCTGATTCGTCAAGAGAACCTGTTGTCGTCGACTGGCGAGCGCCAGTTGCCGAACCGTTCTATCGCGCGACAGGTCGAGAGTCAATGGGTCTTGCTCGTCGTCGACACTTCGAAGTGCAAGGTCGAGAGTTGCTCGGCATCGAAGATGAACTTTTTGGTGTAGGGCATCTAGGTGTCGGTCATGACGAAGGTCTAGACGGCCAGCCTGCATCGAGCACTCCGACGCTGCGTGGATACAGCACGCTGCTGAGTGTTTTGTCTCGCGGTCGCACCGGCCAACTTGGCGACATCGTGGCGACAATTCAAGCCGAGCAAGATGAAATTATTCGCTCACCTCAGCAAGGTGTGCTGGTAGTTGAAGGTGGGCCTGGCACGGGCAAGACGGTTGTGGCGCTTCATCGTGCTGCATATTTGCTTTACACATTTAGATTTCCTTTGGAGGATCAAGGTGTGTTGGTCGTCGGCCCGAATCGAGTTTTTTTGCGATACATCGAACGAGTTTTGCCGTCGCTGGGCGAAGCCGGTGTCGAACAAGTCGTGTTGGCCGATCTCGTGCGCGGCCATAATTTCAGCATCAAAGACAGTGAAGCAGTCTCGCGAATTAAAGGTGATCTGCGAATGTCGCAAATTATTGCAACGGCAATCAAAGATCGTCAACGATCATTGCGTAAAGATGCAGAAATTGCATTTGGTGCGGGATATTTGCGTCTGACCGTTAATCAATCCAAGACGCTGGTGAGCGAAGGGCGTCGTCGCTTTCGCAGACATAACGCGGCAAACCATTGGGTCGAAACAGAAATCATCGCCACGATGATCGCAACTAGTGGCAACCCAGACGCCGATATCGAAACAATGCGAAGTGCTTTGCGAGATCTGCCAGAGTTTCGCGCCATTATCAACTACATGTGGCCCGTGCTCACGCCCGCAGAGTTGTTGCATGACTTGTATTCGTCAAAAGCATTGTTGCGACTTGCCGCCCAAAAAGTTTGTACGCCAGAAGAATACGAGTCACTGCATCGTCAACGTGCAGAGTCTTTGGCGCAGGCCAAGTTCAGTGATGCCGATGTTGCTGTGCTTGACGAAGCACTATCACTACTCGGACCAAAGCCTCGGCGAAATGGTCGAATCAATGACGAAGACGAAGTTCGCACTTATGGTCACATCGTGATTGACGAAGTGCAAGATCTTTCACCAATGCAATTGAGAATGATTTCGCGTCGGTCGCTTAATGGCGCGATGACAATTGTTGGTGACATCGCGCAAGCGACTTCGGCCCATGCCCCTTCGTCCTGGAAGGAAGTTTTGGCGCATTTGCCAAAAAAGAACCCGTCGCGAATTATCGGGCTAACGGTTGGATATCGAATTCCTCGACAAATAATGGAGCTCGCAACTCGGGTGTTGAAATCTGCCGCGCCGCTACAAATCTCGCCCGTTTCGGTTCGCGAAGGTGACGAGACGCCAAAAATAATTTCGACAACTGTTGATCAGCTTCTTAGTGAACTCGTTAAAGATACGAAGCGTATGGTCGCCGAACTTAGCGGTGGAAATGTTGCAATTGTTTGTCCTGATTCAATGTCCGAAACGATCTCGGCCGCACTAGACAAGGCACAGGTAGCACATGGTCGCGCGGGTGTTTCTGGCATTGAAGCCGGGCTCACAGTTGTACCAGTAAGTGTGGTCAAGGGTCTTGAACTTGATGGTGTAATCGTCGTTGAACCAGCCAAGATCGTCGCGGCCCAGACGCACGGTTTGCGCGCGCTGTATGTTGCGCTCACAAGGTCTACGAAACAGTTGAGTGTGTTGCACAGTGAGCCACTGCCAAAAGAGATGATTTGAAGTAGAAAATTGATTCGCTGTTTACAATTTTGTAAAGGCATCAATAACTAGTGGTAGAAACCGCAATGCTTTGTCGGCATCGGCGGGGCGGTTACGTTCGACCGCGCTTTTCGCGAAGTCGATCACGCGATCAAAATCAGATGCAAGTTGGTCGCTAGTCGCCAATATTTTTGGACGAATCGCGTCGCTGAGCGAGATAACTCGTGCCAGTTGCTGAGTCACCTGTCTGCGTTCGGCTTTTTGCATTGAATTACTTAAATCTTCGACGGCACGCAATAATTCGTCGAGCAACTCATCGGTTGTCAGTTGGCTGTCGATTGTCGCCTGAGTTGTTGATTCTGAACTTGACACAAGTGTTGTAACAGCCGACTGGTTGATGGTCGTAGCGCAACTCGACGCAAGAACAATTAAAGACACCAGATAGCAATAACGAGATTTCATATTTAGACCTTATGGGCAACTAAATGAATTATTGGTGAGTTGTTACAAGCAATCGACTACCAATAAACGAGCCGATGGTCACTGGGTCTTGAGAAACTGCTTGGTTCATTAGTAAATTTATGTCACCGTCTACGGATTTGTTTGTGACCACGCCTTGACGACCAGGCAACATCTGGTTTGCTTCAAGACTGTCGAGAACGTCGGCAGTCTCTTCTAACTCTTCAGAGATTCGAACGATAATAAAAGACTTTCCAATTTCAATATCGCTGAGTTTCATAAATGGCACACTTTGATAATTAGACCCCGGGATTGGGTTGCCATGCGGGCATGCGGTTGGGTGACCGAGCATCTTGGCAAGCGCAACTGCGACTTCGTCAGTAATTACATGCTCCCATTTGCAGGCCTCGTGATGCGCGGTTGCCCAAGGCAGACCCAGCACATCAATCAAGAAACATTCGGCCAGACGGTGTTTGCGAACAACTCCTTCGGCAAGGGTTTTTCCTTTTTCGGTCAAGGCGATTCTTGGTCCAGTCAAGTCGACGAGCCCTTCGGTCTGCATTCGTTTGATCATTTCAGAAACTGAAGCACGCGAAACGTTTAGGCGATCAGCGATACGCGCTTGAATCAACTCAATTTGGTCTTCGTCGAGTTCGTAGAGGCATTCACAGTATTCTTCGAACGCCGGGTGATGCTCAGTTGCCTGTTGCATGAGGTGAGTCTAACTCTGGGCAATCAATGGCATTTATTGCTTTTAGATACCGCGTTCGCGCTCGTCGCGCACGGCTGCTTTAACTGAATATTGCACGAGAATCGCCGGCGCCAAAATAACACTTCCGATAATTAGTCCGGCAGATGCAACACGACTGGCATTTGGAGTGAACTCAACTGTTAGTCCCCAAATCACGGCGACGGTCGAGATCCCGAAAAATGAGTATCCCAAACGGCCGGCACGCTTTGCCCAATTAGAAATCAACGCTCGCTTAACGAGAACCGGATCACTCGCTAGTTCACTAGTTAGCCGACTAGTTGCTGAACCAGCGCTCGCACTATTCGTCTTGCTGTGTTGTGTGCGAGAATTCATCTGTGTTTATGTTACGGGCTGGTTTTCAATGACGGTGAAGTTGAATTGGGGCGAGTCGGTGCTAGTCGCGACAATTGATCGACCAGAGCGCCGCAATGCTGTTGATCAACAGACTCTGTATGAACTCGCAAGTGCACTTGACGAGTCAGTAACACGAAAAACTCGAGTCGTGATAATTACTGGTACGGCACCAGCCTTTTGTTCAGGTGCCGATCTATCTGGTGTTCGTGAAACAGAGTTCACGGATGCTTTGCACAATTTCTTGATTCAACTCGCGACGCTACCGAGCGTGACGATCGCTGCGATCGCCGGCCCTGCTTTGGGTGCTGGTGCGCAAATTGCAATGAGTTGTGATCTGAGAGTTGCGACTGCAACAAGTGTTATTGGCGTGCCGGCGGCGCGACTTGGCCTTGTTGTAAATCATTGGACAGTTGAGCGTTTGGCACGTGAATGTTCGTGGCCAGTGGCGCGGGCGATGTTGCTTGCGGCGAGAAACTATTCTGGCGCCGAACTTGCGAATCTCGGTTCGGTGCATCGCTTGGGCGAACTTGAAGAGGCCGTTACCTGGGCAAATGAAATTGCGGTGCTGGCACCTTTGTCAATTGCCGGTCATAAAGCAGCATTAAACGCTTCATCTCGAGCACCAGAAATTGATCAACTCGTGCAGTCGGCGCGCGACCGCGCATGGGCGAGCAAAGATGTCGAAGAAGGGCGCAGTGCGTTTGTTGAAAAGCGCCAGGCAAGGTTCAAAGGCGAATAAATGACGACCGAGAAAGTAGTCGATTTTAAAAATGTTGTGATTGTCTACGACAAATTTCCGGCTATTGCTGGTGCAACTTTTTTTGTCAATTCGGGAGAAATTATTTTGTTGCAAGGGCCCAATGGTGCCGGCAAAACGACTTTGCTTAGGGCCTGTGCCGGTCTTTTGCCAATCGCCCGTGGTTCGGCAAATGTTTTAGGTTGCGAATTACAAACCGATCGCTCGGCTGTTCGATCAAGAGTTGGCCTGCTCGGTCATGCAAACGGATTATTTCAAGATCTCACCGTCTTGGAGAATATGTTGTTCTGGTCGCGACTTGTTGGTGCAGATCAAGCAGATATCGACCAAGCAATGAACGCGATGGGTTTGTCGGGTCGTCTCAGCACAACAACCGTCGCCAAACTTTCTGCGGGTCAGCGACGCCGGTGTGCACTTGCATCGCTGATCGTGCGTCGTGCTCAACTGTGGTTATTAGATGAACCACACGCTGGGCTTGATGCGCAAGGTCGTGATGAACTAGACGCAACTCTTCGTGCCGCCCGTGATGCAGGCGCAACGATAATTTTCGCGTCGCACGAGATTGAGCGGGCACAGGCTTTAGCCACACGAAGTTTGTTGGTTACAACAGGCACGGTCAAGCCAACATGAAAAAAACAACCAGTAAGAGCCGCGTCGTCAGTGCAGTGTTAATCAAAGACTTGCGTATAGAAGTTCGCAGTCGAGTTGTAACAAATCAAGTATTGCCATTTGCTGGCCTGATCATGATCATGTTTGCCTTTGCTCTTGACAACGATGATGTCTTGCAGCGAGTGGCTGGTGGCTTGATTTGGTTGGCAACAATTTTTTCGTTGTTCGTAATCGTGCAAAGGTCTTTTGCAATTGACACAGCCGACTCGGCACTCGATTCTTTGCGCGTCGCGGGTATTGATCTATCGGCGGTATTTCTTGGCAAGGCAATCGCGTTGACCTTTCAATTGATTGCACTTGATGTGGTGTTGATTGCATCTGCGTTTTTGCTGTATCAAGTACAAGTTTCGGCTATCGGTTTGGTGCTGTTGGTTACTTGTGTCACCTGCGCTACAACTGGATTGGGCTTCGTGGGTACGCTCTATGGCGGTCTCACTGCGGGTGCAAACGGTCGCGAAACTTTACTTCCGTTGCTGTTGTTGCCAGTAGTGGCGCCAGTTCTTATTGCTGCAACACGAGCCACGGAAGCGGCTTTTGGCAGTGGTGGAGCGGCAACTTCTGAAGGTTGGGCGTGGGTTGGCTTGCTGACAATTTTTGCCGCAGTGTTTGGAATTGGAGGATCATTAGCTTTCGGACCGTTGATCGACGAATAATAAGCACAGTAAATACGCTATTAAAAGTTCGGAG
>CAXNFV010000057.1:0-6313 GCA_964201675.1 Ilumatobacteraceae bacterium
GATTTGTGAAGATGGTTGCGGCGAATTTTGTTCCTGCGACGCGATGTAAAGACAAAGCATGAGAGGAAACCTCCATCACCACGGCTTTGCATCCTCGTTCAAACTCGTTGGCTAATGATCGTTGCAGGTCAGTGGCTTCAGGGGTTGTCCGTGCGCCTGAAAGAGTTCCAAAAACTGCAGTGGCCAAACCATGCTTGCGCAATACTGATGCCAACAGATGTGCAGTCGTTGTCTTGCCATTGGTTCCTGTGATGCCGATCACTTTCAATTTTGAACTTGGCCGACCAAAAAATTCAGCGGCGAAAAAGCCCATAACAGCGCGAACATCGTCAACAACTACTTGTGGAACTTGAACGTTCAATTTTCGTTCAACAAGAACTGCTGATGCCCCTTTGTCTATGGCGTCAACTGCGAATTCGTGACCGTCGACATTTTCACCGACGACGCAACAAAACAAGCAACCATTAGAAATTTTATTTGAGTCATGTGTGATCTCATTTATTGAAACATTTTGGTCACCATGAACTTCTCGAGCGACGACCTCTTTTACTCCTGCAACAAGATCTACAAGGCGAAGCGATTTGGCTGTCATATTAATTAGATGCGCCAAGTTCTGCCGGGCGTGACCCAACACAGCCTGCGTCACCTTGAGTAGGTCGGATATCAAGTTCATTTATCAGGGCTTGCCCGATGCGTGCAAATACCGGCGCGGCTGCCCTTCCGCCGAAGCGATCTTTTGCTGTTGGATCTGGTTCGTCAATTGAAACCAGGACAGTCATCTGCGGATTACCTGCCGGCAAAAACCCGACGAACGAGGCGAAATATGAATAGGTCCCATCGTCTGCGGTGTATTTACCATTTTTTTGAAGTTTGTAGGCGGTGCCAGTTTTGCCCGCAACACTCATTCCTGAAAGTTGTGCAAGTCCACCGGTTCCATAACAAACCACATCGGTCATCATTTCGGTCATCGTTTTCGCTGTTGCTTCACTGACCACTTCGCGAGTCGCAGACTGCGGAAAGTCAGTGACTACTCCCTTGGCGTCCACAGTCGCTTTTACTAATTTTGGTGCGATATAAACACCCTTGTTGGCGATTGCATTTACTGCCGAGACAAGTTGCAAACCAGTTGCGGTATATCCATAGCCGTAAGCAAAAGTTATTTTTTCGGTACCTTGCCATTTTTCTGCTGGCTTCAGAACACCGCGCGACTCGGCAGGGTAATTTATGGGCGTTTTTGTTCCGAAACCAAATGTCTGTAGATAGTCATGATTAGTTTTGCTATCCAGTGAACGCGAAATCAAAACGGTTCCGTTGTTTGAAGAATCAACAATAATTTTTCGTACCGTCATGTCTTCTGTCGGGTGAAAATATCCATCTGAAACTTTGTACTCCCAGTCGGTGCCCTTGTCATAGATTTGCTCATACGGCACGGTGAATTTTGTGGCAGACGTTGCTTTGCCCTCGTTGATTGCGGCAGCGATGCTGAAAACTTTCGCCACCGAACCGGGTTCATGGGCCTCTACTGCGGCGAAGTTTCCTGAATCACTTGTATAAGTACCATCAGTATTTTGACGAATATTTGACATCGCGTAAATCTCGCCAGTTTTAGTGTCCATCACAATCGCCGAACCACCACGTGCTTGCACAAACTGAACTTGTTGGGTGAGAATTTGATCGACTTGAAATTGAATTGTTCGATTAATTGTCGTGACCAACCTGCCGCCAGGTGTCGCTTCAATAACATCACTTGAACCTGCTGCCATTGACTTTCCATTGGCATTCACCTCACGTGCAATACGACCATCTTCGCCAGCGAGCAAATCTTGATATTGCAACTCGAGACCTGAAATTCCGACGCCATCAATATCTGTTCGACCAATCAATCCGCGCAAACCACTGCTGGTCAGCGCCCGACTAGATTCGCGATATGACGAGACACCTTTAAGCCCGAGAGCAGTGATCACATCGGCAAGTCGCTGATCTGTTTGACGAGCGACGTAGACGAAGCTTGAACTTTGATCGCGAAGTTTGATTGACAATTCAAGTTTTGCTTCATCTGTCATTTGCAAAATGCCACCCACGGCATTGGCAACACCGATTGGGTCGGTTACTGAACGCGGATCTGCAAAAACTGTTCGTGTTGGTATCGGCAAAGCCAATTCTTGTCCATTGCGATCCAAAATTGATCCGCGTTCGGCACGAAGTGTTTGAACTCTTGTTCGCTGCGAAACACTCGCATCTCGATAATCGCTAGACCAAACCGTTTGCAACATTCCAACTCGAATACCGAGGCCAACAAGCAACAAGGCGACGACTGAGAACATGAAGCTCGTTCGTTTTTGTACTGTTCCGACTTTGAGATTTTCTGAAAACACATCAAAACCTTTGTCGACAGCCGCACCATTTCGATGAGAAATTTGAGCAACTTGCTTTCGATGCTTGTCGTTCGCTCGAATTTTGCGTTTTGAAAGTGCCTTGCCCTTGGATTGTCTGATATTTTTTGACCTGCCAAGACTTTCGGCACGACGCTCACGAATTGACTGGCTCACGGTGCCGAACCAGCACTTTCAAGCACGAGTTCATCTGAATTGCGCGGCAAAGCAATCGAATCATCCATGTCTCCGGTTGAAGCCAAGACCATCGTTACAACATCCGCAGGAATCTCTTCAAACTTCGCGCCCGATCCTGGCCACATGCCCAAAATGATTGCCTGGGCTCGCAAATAATCCGGCGATCGCAGTTCGGCCCGTTGCTGACGCAATTCGTTGTAGTGCTGACGAGCAAGTCGGACATCGGTGCTTACTTTGTCTAGTTGTAACTGCTGCTCGGCAATCACGGTTTGAAAAATCACAATAAATGCCAAGACAGAAGTGAGGGCAAATATAACTAATGTGACTTTTGAAAATTTTGATCTAGTAACTGGTTGCACAACTCTTAGTTGCGGTTTAGCAGTATTTCGTGAACTGTTTCGTGAACTGTTTCGCCGATTTTTCGGTCGCGAGACTGGCCGCGTAACCGGTCGAGTGACTTGTCTCGCAACTGGCCGCGTAACTGGTCGAGTGACTTGTCTCGTAACTGGCCGTGTGACTTGTCTCGCAACTGGTCGAGAGGCTTGTCGCGTAACTGGCCGAGTGACTGCTCGCGTCCCTGATCGAGTTACAGGTTCAACACGATGCTGACGAATCAACTCTTGTCGACGAGAGTAAGCCGCAGACATCTCAGCCTCTAGCCCCTGCGAGGGCTTTTTCAATAACTCGCAACCGGGCCGACTTAGCACGGCGATTTTGAGTCTGCTCTTGCTCGCTTGGGTATTGTGCAATTCGTACTCGATGAACACGGCGTGTGCCAAGTTGCGACTCGTGCACAAATGGTGATCCAATTTTTGGCTCATCATCGTCTTTTTCGGATGCCTGAAAAACTTGCTTGACAATTCGATTTTCACCCGAGTGATATGTCAAAACTGCCACTCGCCCGCCGACTTTGGTGGCGTCAATTGCAACCTGTAAAGCTCTCGCAAGAATCTCTAGTTCTTTGTTGACTTCAATTCGAATTGCTTGAAATGTTCGCTTCGCGGGGTGCCCGCCCGTACGACGAGCCGGCGCGGGAATAGCAGCAACAATCACTTCAGCCAAATGTGTGGTCGTGCTAATGGGTCGAGCAGCAACGATCGCGCGTGCTATTCGTCGTGCGAATCGCTCGTCTGCGTTTTCTGTGATGATGCCAACAAGTTCAGATTCTTGATAACTATTCACGACATCAGCAGCGCTCAACTCACCGCGCTGGTCCATTCGCATATCTAACGGACCATCATTTCTATAAGAGAACCCTCGCTCTGCAATATCTAGTTGCGGCGAAGAAACCCCGAGATCAAATAGCGCGCCAGATATTTCTTTGACTGAAAGTTCTTCAAGAACCGCACTCAAAGAATCAAAGCGAACTCGACGAACCGTAAGCCGACCATGCAGTGATGAGTCATCAGCAATCATTCGCTCGCCATTTGCAATTGCATCGGCGTCCTGATCTAAACCCAAAATTTGTAATGATGGGTTGGCTTTCAAAATTGCCTTGGCATGACCACCAAGACCAAATGTCGCATCAACTACAACGCCGGGGGGCACCGTTGTAAAACATTGAGCGATTTGTTCGAGCATGACAGGCTCATGTGAATTGAATTGTGAATTTAGATCTGAACTTTTTTCGCTCGTCATGGAAGTCTTGCAACCTGCAACACGTCACCACGACCGCTTCGCTTATCAGCAGCCCCCCGACCAACGGTGCCTCCGGGATTTCTCCCCGGATAGCGAGACGGTAGCGAGCGGAGTTGGGTGCTATTCATCTTGTTAGTCGGAAGACTGCTGATAATCGAAACGTATGCAACTTGTGACGGTTGCGAAAAAGTTTGTTGCGTGACCTCCCTTCGTTCGCTACTCTGCGCCTGCAAGTTCTTGGGCACCCGAATCACTTATTCGCTGATGTCGCTCTGGATCCCAAATTTCGACTCTGTCGAAAGAACCGCTTACGACTACTCGCGAATTAAGTTGAAGCCCCGCATAGGTGCGCAATTTCTCGTCAATGTTGATGCGACCCTGGGTGTCGACAGTTACTTCAATCATGTTTGAAGCCAAAGCTCGCTGCTGTTTGCGATCCATTTCGCCGCGGCGAACTTTGTCCATCGCATCATTGGCCACCGAAAGAAAAGCTTCAGTGGTCAGTACGTCAACACATTTGTCGCGTCCGAGTGCGAGATAGCACTTTGGCTCAAGGCGTGGGCGAAAGGCGGCTGGCAGAGCAATGCGACCCTTTGGGTCCAATTGACGCTCGTGTGCACCTACAAACACTGACCCTCCGCTTTGTCCCAAAACCCATTATTTAAAAGGCTTTGGAGCTCCCTCCGCGACCTCCCAGGAGTATAACCCACTTTCCCCCACTTAAGTGGATTTAACCCCACTTTCCCCCACCAATTTTTGGGTGTACTGCACTAAATCCTGCGAAACACGGTTTACTGGTTTTGGCTAGCTAGCTATTGAGCTAGCTATTGAGCTAGCTAGAGAGATTCAGCCAGAACAATCAACGAATTGGCGATCTCATTAAGACCGCCTGAAACCCCTGTTTGAATTGAATTGAAGTCTGAGCCAAGGATTTTCTTGTTATCCGAGAGCTTGTCAAAATCTAGGTATTTTTCGTAGGCCCCAATTGACCATCGACTGTGCAGCACACATTGAAACCTTGCCATCTGTCTTGTTCTTCGCTGAGAGATACCCACCAATTTTTTGCCGTGCAGTGTTACTTCGCCCGGCCCAAGCCCCGCAAAACAAACTAAATCTGAAATCTCGTTTCGCTCAAGACCACCCCGATGGACAATTAATTGATCGCGCGAAGCAACATCATTTTCGGCAAGCGCATCGGCCCACAAATCACCAACCCACCACATCGACCTTCCAATATCATCACTCCATAAAGCATCGTCACGTTCAATCACGAAATCAATCCATAGATGGTCATTGACACCAAGAAAAACCACACCGCCACCACTGCGCCGACGAACGACGCTAACCCCATCATCGTCGCAGGCTTGCTGATCGACAATTTCGAATGATTGTTTTGAACCCAACACGATCGCAGACTCAGTGATTGAAGCGCGCCAGATTGATCGCTCTGCGGGCAACTCTCGAGAGTGCACCGACTCAGCTGAGTCACGGATGCGATGTATCTGCCAAGATTTCATCAACGAACTTCTGAAAAAGTTTCGATAAAACTTTACGACGCGTAAGCCAGATACTGTTTCCATGCTTCAGGAATTCTGCCCACTGAAACGGTGATCCACGCAAGTTCTCGTGGCGTATGCGGTTTATTGGCCAGTCTCATTCCTGCTTCATCAGGAGTGCGGTCTCGTTTTTTTAAATTGCAACCTCGACATGCTGCCGTGACATTCTCCCAAACATGCATGCCACCCCGAGATCGTGGCATTACATGATCAATGCTGTCGGCAAGAGCACCACAATATTGACAGCAATGATTGTCTCGTGCGAATATCGCCCGCCTCGACATTGCAGTGCGACGATGATATGGAACCTTGACGACATATCGCAACCGAATGACCAATGGTCCTGGCATCACAAAAGTTTCAGCATGAACTTGTGTTCCGTCATCTTCGACTATTTCGGCTTTGTCCGAGAGCACCAAGCAAATCGCGCGGCGAGCAGGAACAATCGAGAGAGGTTCAAAAGTTGCGTTGAGCACCAGCGCACTTCTCATTGTGATTCTTTCAACCAACGCAAGTAGCTCAATACATCGGCTACTTCTAAGGTGTGAC
>CAXNFV010000058.1:0-6259 GCA_964201675.1 Ilumatobacteraceae bacterium
CAAAGGTGAAGGGCTCGGCAACAAATTTCTCGCCAACATACGCGAAGTAGATGCAATTGTCTACGTATTGCGCGCGTTCGCCGATGATGACATTCCGGGACCAAGTGACCCGCTCGAACATTTGCGAGTACTCGAAATCGAACTTGCGCTCGCCGACCTCGAATCTGTTGAGACAAAAATAAATCGGATGCAAAAGGCTGCCCGAATGGACAAGTCGCTTGAAGATGAACTTGGTGCGTTGACCCGCGCACAAGCGAATCTTGCCGAAGGTCGTCCGTTATATCGAGCGGTGATTTCTAAAGATGATGCTGAATTACTGGCACCACATTTTTTGCTGACGACTCGACGAGTGTTGGCAGTTGTTAATGTCGCCGAAGATGATCTGGCACGAATTCCAGAGTTTGAGGCAATCGTGCGCAAAGAACTTGCCCCACCTGGTTCGGCAAGTGAGAGCCAAGTTGAAGTTCTCGGCATGAGCGTGCAACTTGAAGCTGAAGCAGCTCAGTTAGAAACAAAAGACCGCAAAGAAATGCTTGAAGCACTCGGGCTGGGCGAAGGTGCTTTGCCACGAATGGTTCGCTCGGCATATCACCTGCTTGGCTTGCGAACTTATTTCACGACTGGCGAAAAAGAAACTCGCGCCTGGACATTTCATGCTGGGGCAAAAGCACCCGAATGTGCGGGCAAGATTCACAGCGATCTGCAACGTGGCTTTATTCGTGCCGATGTCATTGCATGGGATGAACTTCTGCGCATCGGCTCATGGAACAAGGCCAAAGATCTGGGCAAGATTCGCGTTGAAGGCAAAGACTACGAAGTGGTTGACGGCGACACCCTAGAAATTCGCCACAACACTTAATTAGCGATGAGTAAGCCGGCTCGACTCAAAACCGGTTGGTTGCTTTGTCAGGCACAAGTGCTTTCAAGTTTAAATATCGCCGACACGGCGGCAGCGCGGCGGCGCGGTTTAATAGGTCAGAGTGAAATTGAGACGCCGTTGTTGATCGACTCTTGTAAGTGGATTCATACATTTGGCGTGAAATGCTCTCTTGATGTCGCATATCTTGATGCTCAATTGCAGGTCATCAAGGTTCAGACAATCAAACCACGACGCGTTGGGTTGCCCGTTTTTGGCGCGAGTCATGTGCTTGAAGCCGGCGCCGGCACATTTGATAATTGGGGACTTGTAATCGGGCACACACTTGAGGCCAGATTGACATGACGAGCGAATCTTCGAAAGATTCGCGAGGCGCGACAAGTGGCGGTGTGCTGGTGCTTGTAGCCACGCCAATCGGCAATCTTGGTGACATGACGCAACGGGCGATTGAAGCGCTGCAGAGTGCAGATGTGATTTGTTGCGAAGACACGCGACACTCTGGCAAATTGCTGGCACATTTCGGTGTAACAGGCAAAAAATTGATCGTGATCAACGAACACACCGAATACGACGCCCGCGAACAAATAGTTTCACTAGTTACTTCTGGCTCGGTCGTTGCTTTAATTACCGACGCTGGAACACCTGGCATCAGCGACCCTGGCGAAAGATTAGTTGTCGCAGTTATCGAAGCGGGGGGCAATGTAACTGCTGCGCCCGGGGCTTCGGCGCTAACAATGGCACTTGTCATAAGTGGTTTACCAACATCAAGATTTGTGTTTGAGGGTTTTTTGCCACGCGGTGGGGCTGAGCGCAGCGACCGACTTGCAATGACAACAACAGAGTCACGCACGATTGTGCTCTACGAAGCGCCGCATCGACTCGCAAAAACTTTGAGCGATTTAACGACAGCGTGTGGTGCAATGCGGCGCGTTGTGCTGGCACGAGAACTTACAAAACTTCACGAACAAATTTGGCGCGGAACTCTGCAAGATGCAAACATGCTCGTGGCTATAACCGAACCGCGTGGCGAATATGTAATTATTCTCGAACCAGCAAAACCACCTGCTCCGCCGACTGATGAAGAACTGGTCGCCGCGATCAAGGCCGAAATTGCCAAAGGTGTAAGTCGCAAAGATTCTGCGGCGCGAGTTTCAGCACGCTTTGGCGTTGCCAAGCGCCATGTCTATGAACTTGCGCTACAAGTTCGCGACGATGTCTAGCGAGCGCTATCGCATCTGCCAATACAACCGTTAGCAACAAGCCTGAAACTGTAAGTTATATATGTGAAAAAGTTCTCGGCGACGACACCTATTTACTATGTCAACGCCAAACCACATCTCGGTCACGCCTATACGACGATTATCTCTGACGCCGTCTGCCGCTGGCACAAACTTTGTGGCGAAGAAGTTCACCTATTAACGGGCACCGACGAACACGGTCTGAAGATTCAGCAGTTTGCAGACGCTGAAGGCATCTCGCCGATGCAATTCGCCGACAAGATCGCGCCCCTGTTTGCAGATGCATGGGCTCGCCTGAACATCGACGTAAGTGATTTCATTCGTACAACCGAAGAGCGACACAAGATTGGTGTACAAAAACTATTGCAAGCCTGTTATGACGCTGGCGACATTGAAGTCGATGTTTATCGCGGCCATTATTGCGTTGCGTGCGAGGCCTACTACACACCCGAAGAGCTTGATAACGGCAAGTGCAAGATCCACAACACGAAGGCCGAGTATGTCGAAGAAGAAAACTATTTCTTTCGCCTCTCGCGATACGAAGAAAGACTTCTGAAGTGGTATGCCGAACACCCTGATGCGATCAAACCAGATCATCGCGTCAACGAAGTAACTGGTTTCATTAAGCAAGGTCTTAGAGATTTTTCTGTCAGCCGAAAGACTTTGACGTGGGGCATCAAGTTGCCGTGGGATAACTCGCATGTTGCTTATGTTTGGTTTGATGCGCTCGCCAACTACATCACTGCACACGGATACGGAACTGACGAGAAACAGTTTGCTGATAATTGGCCGATCGACTATCACTTCATCGGCAAGGACATAATTCGGTTTCATTGCGTTTACTGGCCCGCGATGTTGATGTCTGCAGGTTTAGAGCCGCCAAAAGGCTGGGCAGTTGGTGGGTGGTTGCTGGTCGGCGGCGAAAAAATGTCGAAGACAACCGGCAACGTAGTCAACCCACTCGACTTGATTGACGAAATCGGCGTAGACGGTTTTAGATATTACGTTTTAGCCGATACGAATTACGGCAACGACGGCGATTTTTCTTATGAAGGATTGCTCTCGCGCTACAACTCAGATCTCGCAAACAACTTCGGCAACTTGGCTGCGCGAGTGGCAACTGTTGTCGAAAAAAAGTGTGGTGGCATTGGTCCTGTGCCGTCTGCGACGAGCCCGTTAGCGGCAGTTGCCGAACAAAGTGTCAGCGAAACAATCGCCGAGTGGAAGAACGTTCAACCGAGTCGCGCGCTTGATGCCACTTGGTCACTTATTCGCGCAACAAATGCCTACCTCGAAACAAATGAACCGTGGAAGATGGAACCAGGCAAAGATCTCGACGTCGTGATGGGCGACGCGCTTGAAGCGTTGCGTATCGTGACAATTTTGGCAAGCCCAGCAATGCCAAAAACTTGCCAAGATGTTTGGCAACGCCTCGGCATGGTGGGCGAAATTTCTGATCAACGAGTCGGCACTGACACACAGTGGGGTCGATACCCGGGTGGCACGACAGTGACGAAAGGCGAACCGCTGTTTCCTCGCAAGAAGATTTAGCGATGACAAATTTGCAAAACGAATTGCCCGAATGGGTTGACACGCATTGTCATGTGACTTACGAAGATATTCCTGGTGGTGCAGATGCCGCGTTAGTCGCCGCACGCGAGGCAGGTGTCAAGCGGATGATCACCATCGGCACAGATGTGGCAACTTCGCGTGCCGCGATTGATCTCGCTGCAAAACACAAAGATGTGTGGGCCACGGTCGGCCTGCATCCGCACGACGCCAAGCATGGTCTCGATGGCTTACACGAATTGATAAATCAACCCCGTGTTGTCGCGATCGGCGAGTGCGGTCTTGACTATTTTTATGATCACTCTGACCGCGCGGTACAGCGCGAAATCTTTGCTGCGCAAATAGCGCTCGCACACGAACACAACCTTGCACTCGTGATTCACACTCGCGAAGCATGGGATGAAACATTTGAGATTCTTGATTCATGCGGTGTGCCCAAGCAGACTATCTTTCACTGCTTCACGGGTTCGCCGGTCGAAGCGAAAAAGTGTTTGGATCGTGGTGCATTTATTTCGTTTTCAGGAATCGTCACTTTTAAAAAAGCGCAAGAGATTCGCGATGCGGCAAAAATATGTAGCCCAGAAAAAATGCTTGTTGAAACTGACAGTCCATTTCTTGCGCCAGTGCCGCATCGCGGAGTATCTAATCAGCCGGCATATCTTGTCGATGTCGGTGCGTGCTTAGCGCAAGTTCGAAATGTAACGATCAATGAAATTGCAAACCAAACACCCAATAACGCGCTGATTGCTTTCGCAGGGCTGCGTGCATAGCCTTGGATATCTGCAGAACTAATTCAGTAACAGGGAGAAATTAAATTGTTACTTACGACTTTTCAGCGCCGACGAATCGTCGTTTTGACGGTAATCACGATAATTTTGGTGCCGATTTTAAGGTCGTGTAACCCAAGCGACTCTTCTGAACCAGCAAGCACCCCGACGACCATTGACCCTGCCTTTAACACGATTGCCCCGAGTTCTGGAGTTGTCTCAGACGAAGAATCACCCGCTCCGATAATTCTCGGTGGCCCTGCTCCAATTGTTCAGGACGGCTCGGCGCAAATCGCCTATCCCGCAGTAGAAACGAGCGGCATACAACTTATTGCGAGCTTTAGCGGCTTCGACAACGCCCCAGATGTCGTTTGTTTTGTGCCACAAGCGCCTTTTGGTATTTCATTGACGATAAAAAATATCAACAACGGTAGAACGACAGCGTGCACCAATGTTTACCGCGAGATAATGCCGGCAGGAGCGACGGCGTTGTTGCACACCAAAGTTTTTGAAAGGATTTCAAATCTCGTTGATGCGCCGATCCCAGTGAATGTCTCCTGGTGACCTTCACACGAACCGAAGTTTCGGCGCTTCTCAACAATTATGGGCTGGCACCGCGGCGAGCATTCGGTCAGAACTTCGTGGTCGATCCCAACACGGTTCGAAAGATTGCCCGACTCGCCGATGTACGCGAAGGCGATTTTGTACTTGAAATTGGCGCTGGTCTCGGCTCGTTGACGCTCGCACTGGCCGAAACTGGCGCAGAGATTGTTGCCGTTGAAATAGATAATGGATTGGTCGAAGTGCTCCGCGAAAACACCGCGTCGCTGCCAAATGTCGAGATAATCCACGGGGATGCAATGCAACTCGATTGGAAACCGTTGCTCACAAAGTCAAAACATTGGCATGTTGTGGCTAACTTGCCCTACAACTTGGCAACACCAATTGTCGCCGACATCTTAGATGGACTATCTCAAGTAGATCATCTATTGGTGATGGTGCAAAGTGAAGTTGCTGATCGACTAGTGGCACAAGTTGGTAGTGGTGCCTATGGCGCCGTGAGTGTCAAAATTGATTACTGGGCGACAGCCAAGATTGTTGGCGCGGTACCGGCAACAGTTTTCTTTCCGCAACCGCGAGTCGAATCGGCACTCGTGGATATTCGCCGCCGCGACGAACCTGGTGTTGCACAAGTCGTGTCTGGCGAATTATTCGCACTCGTGCGCGCGGGCTTTGCCAAACGTCGCAAAATGTTGCGTCGTGCGCTGGTTGATATCGCGCTGCCAGAAGATTTTGCTTCTGCTGCAGTGAACCCCGAGTCACGAGCCGAAGAACTTGACTTGGCGGCATGGGGAAGACTCTGCAAGGCAATCGGCATTCGCAAGACTGGATCAGCACAATGAGCCCCCAAATCGTTTCACTCGTCGCACCAGCCAAACTTACGATTTCGTTGAAAGTTACTGGTGTGCGTGCTGACGGTTTTCACTTGATTGACGCCGAAATGGTCACGCTCGATCTTGCAGATGAATTAGTCGTCGACCCTTCGCGAACTGGCCTCGAAATAACCGGTGAGTTCGCCGACGACCTCGCCGCATCAGTCGACACAAACTATAGAAACGACAATCTTGTCTCACGGGCGCTGCAACTTGCTGGTCGAAAAGCCCATGTGACGGTCACAAAAAATATTCCGAGCGGTGGTGGTCTTGGTGGTGGGTCTGCTGATGCGGCGGCGATTCTGCGTTGGGCAGGATTCACCGATCTTGTTGCAGCGGCCAAACTTGGTGCCGATATCGCTTTTTGTATGATCG
>CAXNFV010000059.1:0-6259 GCA_964201675.1 Ilumatobacteraceae bacterium
ACCGTTGTCCAGCCTTCAACCGGGTAACCATAGGCAATCTTTCCGTAAAACGCGTATGCAGCATAAATAACACCGACAAAAAACGAAGAAAAACCAATCAAACTTACGAGTCGAAGTGGACGGGTGCCAGAACTCAGAACCAGTCTCAAGAAATGACCCAGCAATCGCCGAAAGGTGAACCCTGTTTGGCGTGGGTATTCAACTCGCGGCTGAATCTCACACGTGACTGACCGATCAACAACCCAGGTCAGAGCAACATCAAGGTAAACACCCGACCCTGCATAAGCGCCGACACTTCTGCCGATTTCGCCTGTCATCAACCTGAAACTGCTAAAAAATTCTCCGTCTTGTGGTGAAAGAAGTTTCGTATAAAACCACTTCGCAAGCGCAGAAAAAAAATTTCTCCAGCGTGAATGCATCGCTCCACCTGCGAACTTGCCATATACCAGCTGAGAGTTTTCAGTGACAGCAGTATCTAAAAGTTTGGCAATTTCTTTAGGATCATGTTGGCCATCTTCGTCTAGTGTGACAATCCAATCAGAGACGCTTGCCGACATACCTGCCAAAGTCGCAGCGTGTTGTCCGAAATTACGCGATAACCACACTGGACGAACCCAGTCAAGTTTCGTACTCAAATCATTGATGACATTCGCCGAATTATCCGGACCAGAATCGTGAACCAATAAAACTTCATTAATCACATACTTGATGCCCGAAGGTGATGTTGAGACATCGACATAGGGCGCCAGTTCACTGACCAAAGTTGAGATAGTTTTTTCACCTTGATAAACAGGTACCACCACAGAAACCGTTGCAATATATTGATCGTCTGAGTACTTATCCATCCCAAATAACCTTATCCGCAATGAACAATCACTAACCCGTCTAGCGTATGACTGTGGCTTTCAATGACTAAGAGCAATTTGGGTATTGACTTAAACGCGATTCGCGCAGCCCGCGAAGTTGGGCGAACCGTAGTTGAACACACCCCAGTTACTCCATCGGCTTATTTGTCAAATCAATTCGGCGGAAAAATTATTTTAAAGGCCGAGAACTTGCAGCGAACAGGGGCTTTTAAGATTCGCGGTGCGATAAATAAGTTGCATCAACTCGCGGAACTAAAAAAAAGTGGCGTCGTAGCCGGCAGTGCCGGTAATCACGCACAAGGACTTGCATTTGCCGCAAAGCATTTCGGGGTGAAGGCAGAAATTTTTATCCCGCTTGGGGCATCGTTGTCAAAAATTAATGCTTGTAAAGGATATGGCGGCATTGTTTTGGATGGTGGCGAAAGTGTTGACACTGCTGTCGCTGCGGCCAAAGCGCGAGCACTAGAAACAGGAATGGCTTTTTGTCATCCGTATGACGATGTTGATGTTGTAGCGGGTCAAGGCACGCTTGGCCTTGAACTGCTCGAAGACATTTCAGATCTGGCACAGGTGATTGTTCCACTTGGTGGTGGTGGATTACTTTCTGGAGTGGCACTCGCCATTAAGCAACAACGTCCTGACGTGAAAATTATCGGCGTTCAAGTTTCATCTTGTGCCCCTTATATTTATGGCAACGCACCAAGTGGCGCGATTGCAACACTGGCTGATGGCATCGCAGTCAAACAGCCTGGCGATGTGACACGACCATTGATTGAAGCGTGGGTTGACGAACTTGTCGATGTCGACGAAGACAGTGTCGCCAATGCAATGATGATTTTGTTGGAAAGATCAAAAATGTATGTCGAGGGTGGCGGCGCAGTTGGCGTTTCGGCGCTACTCACATCTTGCGTCAAACCAGCAAAAAATGGTTCGACTTGCATCGTTTTGTCTGGTGGCAATGTCGACATGGGTTTGATTCCAAATTTGATTCGACGACACGAAACAAAGGCTGGTCGGCGCGCACTATTGTTTGTTCGAGTGCCGGATCGCCCAGGTGCACTCGCAAATTTCTTGGACGTGATTGCGAAATCAGGAGCGAATTTAATCGAAGTTAGTCATGTGCGTGAAGGTTTAAATCTAAAGGTACGCGAAACTGGGGTTCAGGTTGTACTTGAAGTTCGTGGTCACGACCACACAGCAGAGATAATCACGACAGCAAAAATTGCTGGCTTTGATGTTTCGCAAGTTACTAATTAGTTGCAATGACACCACTTATCCTGTTGCCCGGCAAGTTAACTACCGGCGCAAAAGGCGTTCGCGGAGATTCATTTTCAACTGCACGCCTTTATAGCCAAGCCATTGCTCATGCTGGGGGTGTCACTTTGCAGGTGCCACCAGTCGCTAAGAGTATTGAGTCGGCAATCGAACTCGTATCACGGTTCGACGGTGTGATTATTCAAGGCGGAGGGGATATCGACCCTTCGCTTTACGGTCAAACTCGACTGAGCAACAAGATTTATGGAATCAGCGCCGAACACGACGCCCTTGAGATGGCGATTGTCCGCGCTGCGGTTGAGCAAAACAAACCAGTTCTGGCAATTTGTCGCGGAATGCAAATACTTAATGTTGCTCTCGGTGGAACTCTGCATCAAGACTTGGGAGAAGTTCTAGACGATGGCGAAGCACATTGGAATACCTATCACGACATCGTGCTGACTGCCGACAGTCGTGTTGCGCGGGCAATGAAAACAACTTCGCCGAAACGATCACATTCTTTTCATCATCAGGCACTTGATAAGGTCGCGCACGACCTAATAGTTACGGGTCGCGCCGAAGATAACACCATTGAGGCGGTCGAACATAAGTCTGCACATTGGATTGTTGGCGTGCAGTGGCACCCCGAAGATGACGTTCTAACTGAAGTAGATCAGCAAAACCTATTTGAAGGTTTTATTGAGGCTGCACGAAACAATTAATTTGTTGGCAGATTTTTTAACAACAGGTTATTTGATAGCGAGTTGAGTGAGATCAGAAGTCAGGTCAAGCAACAGGCTTGGCAGAACACCGATAACTAAAGTTACGGCAACTGCGATCGCAATGGCGATAGTTGAAAACAAAGGTACTTCAACTGACACAGAATCCGTCGAATCGCTCAGCCACATGCTGACCATGATCCGCAAATAAATGAACGCCGCGATAACAGCAGCCACCATGGCGATCACTGCAAGTTCGTAACTGCCAACACTTACTGCAGCCTGAATCACTCCGAACTTGGCGACGAACCCGCTGGTCAAGGGCACACCTGCTTGAGCCAACAACAGAACCGTTATCGCCAGCGCGAGCACGGGATTATTTCTGCCAATGCCTTTAAAGGCATCAAGTGAAGTAGCACCATCGTTTGACTTTTGCACAACAACTGTGACAACACTAAATGTGCCAACTACCAAGGCCGCGTACAGCACTACATAAATTGCGATTGCAGTTAGGCCGTCACCAACCTCAGGCGATGCGCGATGTGAGGATGCTTCTAAACCGACGAGAATGAAACCAGCGTGACTAATAGACGAGTACGCGAGCATTCGTTTTACGTCGGTTTGCACAACGGCAACTACTGATCCAACGACAAGCGTCAATGCTGACAATACAAAAACTGCCGGACCCCAATCATCGGCACGCGAAGGAAAAGCAGTTACAAAAACTCGCACCAGAGCAACAAGTGCGGCAACTTTTCCTGCTGAAGCCATAAACGCGGTAACTGGAGTTGGCGAACCTTGATAAACATCTGGGGTCCAGGATTGAAATGGCACAAGAGAAACTTTGAAACCAAAACCAACCAGCATCAGACCAATACCAAGTAGTAGAAAAGTGTCGTTGCGCGGAACGGTGATATAAGAATTCAGCGCTGAATTGATGTCGACTAAACGTGTGGAGCCTGTCGCGCCGTATGTGAGTGCAACACCATACAAAAAGAATGCCGATGCGAAACCGCCAAGTATGAAATATTTCAATCCGGCTTCTTGGCTTTCTGCGCGTTTGCGATTGCTTGCTGCTAATAAATAAAGTGACAAACTAAGAGTTTCTAAACCGAGAAATAACACGATCAGGTCGTTTGCCGCAACCATCACGATTCCACCGATTGCCGCAGTTAAATAAAGGGAATAAATCTCGGGCATGTCGGTGTTTTCGCCTGCCAGATAGTCGCTAGTCAAAAGGCTGACAAGCAACACTGCCGAACAAATTGCAATTGACGCCAGCACAGCAAAGTGATCCAGGGCGAGAGCGCTACCGACAAGAAGTTTTGGACCGGAACTAGAAATATCCCGCCATAAAAATATTGACAAAACAATTGCGGTACCTGCCGTTAACGCACTGGTTAATCCGTACCAACCACGTCGCCACTGCGGAGTCAACGATCCGACAAGCAAAAGAAACAGTGCGCCGAACAGCAAAACTAACAACGGCGAAATCGAGAACCAATCAATTGCAGGGCCAACAAAGACGGCTATCTGATCGTTCACTTGGTTTGTCCTTCTACATGTTCAATAAGTGCAACAACGCTTGGTTCAATTCTGTCAAGAATTGGTTTTGGATAAATACCAGACACGACGATTATCGCCAAAAACACAGACATCAACAGACCTTCACGCAAGGTAAGTTCTTTAAAACTTGAATTGGCTTCGTCGGGCTCACCATGAAATACGCGTTGATATGCCCACAACAAATAAAGTGCAGCGAGTACTACTCCGACGGTAGCGACCACTGTCCACCAGCGTGCAGGACCAAATGATCCAATCAAAATCAAAAACTCTCCGACGAAACCATTCAGACCCGGCAAACCAACTGATGACAACATGACCACGGTGAACACACCGGCAAATATTGGTGCAACATGTTGAAGGCCGCGTAACTCGGCGATTTCGCGAGTATGGCGACGTTCGTAAATCATGCCGACGAGCAAAAATAATGCGCCTGTTGAGACTCCATGATTGACCATTTGCATTACCGCGCCAGTTACGGCCTGCGAACTTAGGGCGAATGTTCCAAGGACAATGAACCCGAGGTGAGCAACCGAAGAATACGCCACAAGTCGTTTTAGATCGCGTTGCATCGTCGCAGCAATTGCACCGTAGATGATTCCGATTACTGCCAGAGTAAATATCGCTGGTCTTGCCCACATCGCGGCCTGTGGAAACAAATAAACTCCAAAGCGCAGGAAACCATAAGTTCCCATTTTGAGCAATACTCCAGCAAGAATTACCGAGCCCCCGGTTGGGGCTTGTGTGTGGGCATCGGGCAACCATGTGTGAAATGGAAAAAGCGGAACCTTGACGGAGAACGCAATCGCAAAGGACAAAAATAACCATCGAGCAGCATTAGTTGAGAAATTTGCACCTTCGGCGATTTTTACAAGATCAAATGTCACCACACCGAGGTCGCGCTGTGCGAGCGCAACTGTTGCGATGATTCCAATCAGCATGAACGCCGAACCGGCCATTGTGTAAAGAAAGAATTTCGTTGCCGCATACACCCGCTGGTCGTAACCCCAGCCACCAATCAAGAAATACATCGGCACCAAAACAATTTCAAACATTACGAAAAATAAAAACAAGTCCAGCGACAAGAACGAACCCATTACCCCAGCTTGCAAAAGCAGCATCCAGGCGAAATATGACGTTTCGTTGTGATGCGGATCAATACCCACGATCACTAATGGAAACAAGATTCCGGTGAGCACTATTAAGAACAGAGAAATACCGTCGACACCGAGATGCCATGAAATTCCCCACTGGCTAATCCAGTCATGCTTTGATACGAACTGAAAACCCGCCTCACCAGACTTGAACGCGGCTAGCAACCACAGCGAAAGCGCCGCAGTGGAGACGCTAGAAATCAAGGCTGCTAATTTGATCCATTCCGGACGCGAACCACCAAGTAGTGCCACAACTATCGAACCAATGACGGGTAATACGACGAGCAAAGACAAAATTGGAAAGTTGAGAACTTCTGAACTTGCGGCGATCACAACAGTGCTCCCCGCAAAAAGAACCAAGCCAAAATCACAACTGCGCCAAAGCTGATCAACAATGCGTAAGTCCGAACGAAACCGCTTTGAGCCCGGCGCAATGATGTTGCGATATTTCGAATCAACTTGCCGACTCCGTTTACAGTGCCATCAACGATGTTGGTGTCGATCCATGCGATTAAGTTAAATGTTCGTGCGCCAGGCCCCGCGATCAGACGGCTTGCGGCATTGTCGTAGTACCAGGCTTGCTCGAGAACTTTAGGCTCGACTGGTTTGATCCACGATTTTGCATAAACCGCAATTGATGCTGCGATTCCGACCACTGCAACAATAATTGCTACGACTAATAACAGATATTTATTTTGATAGG
>CAXNFV010000060.1:0-6253 GCA_964201675.1 Ilumatobacteraceae bacterium
TTGGCGTCGCCAAGTAAACCTAGATCTGTCGAATTCGTTTAACGAAGTGTTAAACGCCACAGATTCTATGAATTTCAAATCACGATCAGCATTTGGTTCGGCAATCGCAAAGAGAGAAGTTATGGCGGCTAAAACACACGAAGCCGCGACGAGAGCAACTTGGGCAAAACCCATTTGATCCTCGTTTCACGATGCAAAATAAGCACCGTCGAGTCGCTATGTGTGCAACCTGTCTGAATCAGGTGCAGGTTAGTGAGACTAAATAGTTTGGTTAGCGAGTGCGGATTGCTTGGAGAACGTGCCACATTTCGACGGCACCGATCGCGGCTTCTTCGCCTTTGTTGCCGGCACCAGGGCCCGAGCGCTCGGTTGCTTGCGCGATGTTTTCAGTTGTCAACACTGCAAAACCAATTGGCAAACCTGAGTCTTGTTGCACGCGAGCAATGCCATCGGCGCACGGCCCAGCGACATATTCGAAATGTGCCGTGTCGCCACGAATCACTGCGCCGAGTGCGACAAGAACTTCGTAACGACCAGACATTGCCATCACTCGTGCAGCAAGTGGAACTTCATAAGCGCCGGGAACCCACGCAACATCAACATTTTTCGTGTCAACGCCACATTTTGCGAGACCACGATGCGCGCCGTCAAGCAGTGCTTGCACGATGAACTCGTTGAACCTTGAGCAGACGATGCCAACTCGCATCGCAGGGTTTGTCGTTGTTGTGGCGTCGCAACTAAAAATTGTCATTGTCTCTCCGGTAACTAGGGTTAACTGTAGTAATTATCTCGTTTTATTCTGTTCATCACTCGCCGCGAAGAAATGTCCGAGACGGTCGCGCTTTGTCGCTAAATACGAAGCATTTTCGGGAGTGCTTTCGGTAACGATTGAAACCCGCTCAACGACACTTAACCCGTAGCCAGCGATGCCACCATATTTCGCAGGATTATTCGTCATCAGTCTCAACTCGCGCGCGCCGAGGTCGGCCAAAATTTGTGCACCGATCCCGTATTCGCGACTATCAACTGGCAAACCAAGTTCAAGATTTGCATCAACCGTGTCAAGCCCAGAATCTTGCAGCGAATACGCGCGAATTTTATGGCCAATGCCGATGCCGCGACCTTCGTGTCCGCGCAGATAAACAACTACGCCACGACCTTCTGTTTGCACTGCCTGCATTGCTGTTGCAAGTTGTGGCCCGCAATCACAACGACGACTGCCGAACACATCACCGGTTAGACACTCACTATGCACACGAGTCAAAACAGGCTCGCCGCTGGCAACATCGCCGAGCACAAAAGCCAAATGTTCGATGCCGTCAATTGTGTTGCGATAGGCCACGCATTCAAAGTTGCCCCATTCGGTCGGCACATTTGCCGAGCCCATGCGCTCGACAAGTCGTTCGTGATGACGACGGTATTCAATCAAACGCGCGATCGACGAGATCAATAAACCGTGTTGCTTTGCAAAGGTTTTAAGTTCGGGCACCCGAGACATCGTGCCGTCGTCGTTTTGAATTTCGCAGATGATGCCAGCGGGTTCGCAACCTGCCAAGCGAGCGAGATCAACGGCGGCCTCGGTGTGCCCGGCACGTTTGAGAACTCCGCCTTCGCGAGCGCGCAACGGAAATATATGTCCTGGGCGAGCAAACGCACTATGAATAATTTTTGGATCAGCAAGAGCGCGCAATGTAGCCGCGCGGTCTGCCGCAGAGATGCCAGTCGTTGTGCCTTCCATTAGGTCAACCGAGATTGTGAATGCCGTGCGATGGCTTTCGGTATTGTTGTCAACCATCATGGGTAAACGCAATTCGTCGCAGCGTTCGCCAGTAAGCGGTGCAACCACCACACCAGAAGTGTGACGAACCATAAATGCAAGTTTTTCTGCAGTGGCAAACTGCGCTGCCATAATCAAATCGCCTTCGTTTTCGCGATCTTCGTCGTCAACTATGACGACCATTTCACCGCGTGCGATCGCGGCAATTATTTGTTCGGTCTCGGCAAAATCTGCATCGTGATTTAGATTGCCGTTTGGTTTATCAGTTGACTGATTCATTTATTTGTTCCTTTACTTTTTGATTCGGTGCTTTTTGAATCGATAGTTTGGGTTTTCGGTTCGATGACAATTTCAATATCATCACCAAGTTGTTGCGTTGAAACGATGTGACCGCGCCACAAATCTGCCATTGTTGCAATCCCAGCACCTTCAAAAACGCCGAGGCCATCGTTGCCGCCACTAAATGCTGGTGCGAGATGCAATACATACTGATTAATCAAACCTTCACGATGAAATGAGGCAGCCACAGTCGGCCCGCCTTCGACCAGCAATTGCAGTACATCTTGCTTGCCGAGTTCGTCGAGCAAGTCAACGAGCGAACCGCGCCACTGAGTGCACGGGTTAACTCGCGCCTCGTTCGAAATTTCACCGAGCACAATGCGGCGTGGTGATTCGCCTTCAACATCTCGAACTGTGAGTTGTGGATCATCGGCGCGAACAGTGCCAGCACCAACAACGACCGCATCGCTTTGAGCACGCAAAACTTGCACGCGACGGCGCGCAGTTTCGCCAGTGATCCACATACTTGTGCCGTCAGCGGCAGCAGTGCGACCGTCAAGTGTTGTTGCCATTTTTAATACGACAAATGGTCGTTTTGTTTTTCGGTGATGAATATAAGGTGCAAGTTGCGCAGTGATCTGATCTGCCAGAACGCCGATTTCGACGCTGATGCCAGCCTCGCGCAGGCGAGCGATGCCACGACCAGAGACTTTTTCATCAGGATCAACGATGCCAACAACACACCGTGTGATGCCTGCGTCAATAATTGCTTGTGTGCACGGACCAGTTCGACCTGTGTGATCGCACGGTTCGAGCGTCGTATATATAGTTGCGCCAACTGTAAGTTTCTCTGCGGTGCGAATCGCCAGAATTTCTGCGTGTGGGCCACCGACGCGGCTGGTTGATCCTTCAAAAATCTCGCCAGTTTGAGCAACAACAACTGCACCGACCCACGGGTTCGGGCGCGAAATCAGGCGTGCGCGATTTGCTGCGTTGATCGCAATTTGCATCGCCTGTTGATCGTTCACTTGCATCGCTTTCGTCTCGCGAACGACGTGCAGGGTCAACGAACGGCTCAACGCACAACGCGAAGCGTGCGCGTGTAACCGCTTCTTGCTTCCATCCGGACTTTACCGTCGGCCCTGGAGTCACACCAGATCAGTCTCATGATTGCTCATGAGAGTCGCGGGCTTTAACCGCCGATAGGGAATTTCACCCAACCCTGCAAGAAGTTCTATTTAGTTTTATTCGTGTTCTTAACTTATATTTCTAGGATATTGGCAGGTCGAGCACAGTTCCACTATGCACACCCGGGTGTTTGCCTGACTGTGTTTTATTGCGGGCTTCGGCGCTTGACTCGGCTAAACCAATGGCGACAATCGAACCGAGCACGGTGACGGTGCCCAAAATCTGAATTGCAGTGACGGTTTCGCTCATAAACAAAACGCCGATAGAAATTGTGACGACGGCTTCAAAAGTTTCAACCATTGAAGTGACACCAGGACCGATGCGTTTGATTCCGGCGAAAAAAAGTGCAGTCGCAACTATCGTGATCAGAAATGCCATTGCTAAAACTAAAAGCCAACCTTGTTGATTGATCGGAAATTCTGGATCGAGCGAACTTGGGCCAAGCAACGACACTACGACGAATGCGGCGGCGGCGCCAGTAAGCGCAATAGTCAACATTGTTAGCGGGTCAGATTTTTTAGAGATACTGCCCGCCGCTACGACATAAATGGCGTGACTGATTGCCGAGAAAAATGTGATCATGATGCCGGCTGTGTTGCCGTCACCGACTTGGCCAGCAGTAAGCCACACACCCGTCAGCGTTGTAAAAAGGCAAATTGTGATTATGCGGTTTGGTTTGTGCTTGTAGATCATCCACGAGAGAATCACGGCAAGCGCAGGGTAGATATAGAAAATCACGACGACCAGACCTGAGTCAAGATCTTGCAGGGCGATGAAGTAGAGCAACGGCGAAACAAAAAAACCGAATGCGCCGAGGAAGAAAATTTTCAACGCGTCTGCGGTGTTGGGCATGTTGGCTACACCCATGCGCGCCAGGCGAATAACGATTAGCAGTGCAGCCGAAATTACAAACCGTGCGGTGAGAAAACCCATCGGGTTGGCACCATTGCGTTCTAGATTTTGGGCGAACCATGGGCCAGTGCCATAGCCTGCGCCGGCCAGCATTACAAAAATCACGCCAAAAAATCTTGGCCTCGCAACTAGCGCGTGTCGAAATTTAGTTTTCATGGTTGCGGTTTCTTTGTTCTGATTCCGCGCACCATGCCTGCACCGATCACGCCTAGACCAACGATCATCAAACCAAAGACCGCGTATTGCAGAGCGCCACCTCGATCGCCAGCGTCTTGGGGCTCTTTGCCGCAACCTGGTTTTGGAAGCAGACCAATGCACTGCGATGGTTCGTTCTCGAGGTCATATACAGCGGGTGTGCTTGTGTCTGGGCTGGTTGTTGGTTTGGCGAAAATGCTTGCCTTGGGGCTCGTGGCGTTCGTGGCGAGTGGCGTCTGAAAAGTTATGAAAGTTGCGACCAAAACGGTTAGCAAAGCGATGCGTTTCACTCGTATATCGTGCCACCTCGGGGTGAGGTTTTGGCACATATCAACTATTGTTGGGCGTCGTCATGAACAGCAAAATTTCACAATCAACACAACCGTCCCAAGTGGTGCTGGTTGTTGATTTTGGCGCGCAATACGCACAATTGATCGCTCGTCGCGTTCGTGAAGCCAAGGTCTATTCAGAGATAGTTTCGCACTCAATTAGTGCAGCCGAAGTTAGAGCGCGCAAGCCCGCAGCAATCATCTTGTCGGGTGGGCCAAAAAGTGTGCATGTCGATGGTGCGCCGAAACTTGATGCTGCAATTTACGAACTAGGTGTGCCAATTTTCGGCATCTGTTATGGCGCGCAGTTGATCGCCCAGCAACTTGGCGGCGAAGTCGCCCGTGGTGGCAAAGGCGAGTATGGTCGAGCAACTTTGCAACGCATCGCTGGTGCAAAGTCGAGTCTGCTGACTGATTCAATAGTCAAACAATCGCCTGATTTGAGTGTTTGGATGAGTCACTTTGATGCAGTGACGCGAGTGCCCGCAGGCTTTGTAGCGACCGCGGCAACGCCCGATGCACCAATGGCTGTTATCGAATGTGACTCGCGGAAAATTTGGGGCGTGCAGTTTCACCCTGAGGTGATGCACACCCAGCAAGGCACTGAGGTTTTGCAGCAATTTATATTGCAACTTGCTGGGTGCAAGCCGACTTGGACAATGGACTCAATCATCGATACGCAGATTAAAGCGATTCGCGAAAAGGTTGGCAGTGAGCGTGTTGTTTGCGGGCTATCGGGCGGTGTTGATTCTGCTGTTGCCGCGGCACTCGTGCATCGTGCGATCTCTTCACAACTGACTTGTGTTTACGTAGACACGGGCCTGATGCGCAAAAACGAGAGTGCACAAATCGTCGAAACCTTTCACCGGGTGATGGGGATCGAACTAATTCATGTTGATGCTGGTGCGCGATTTTTTGAGCGTCTTGCTGGTGTGATTGAGCCAGAAGCCAAGCGCAAAACAATCGGTGAGTTGTTCGTGCGAATCTTTGAAGAAAACACTGGTGGTTTGACTGATGCAAAGTTTTTAGTTCAGGGCACGCTGTATCCAGACGTGATTGAGAGTGGCGGCCAAGATGGCACGGCGAGTGTGATCAAGAGTCATCACAATGTGGGTGGTTTGCCAGAAGATATGACGCTCAAACTTGTTGAGCCGTTGCGCGCACTTTTTAAAGATGAGGTTCGTGCTCTTGGCGCGCAACTGGGTTTGCCCGATGAAATTATTTGGCGGCAACCGTTTCCTGGGCCGGGTTTGGGTGTGCGAATTATTGGCGAAGTTACGCCTGACAAAGTTGCGATATTGCAAAATGCCGACGCGATTGTGCGTGAAGAAGTTCGTGCGGCTGGGCTTGAGCGAGAAATTTGGCAAGCGTTTGCAGTTCTCGCAGACATCAGGTCTGTGGGTGTGATGGGTGATGAGCGCACATATGGTCGGCCGATAATTGTTCGTGCCGTCACGAGCGAAGATGCGATGACTGCAGATTGGGCACGCTTGCCATACGACTTGCTCGAAAAAATTTCGTCAAGAGTAATCAACGAAGTTGCTGGCGTCAATCGTGTTGTTTACGACGTGAC
>CAXNFV010000061.1:0-6228 GCA_964201675.1 Ilumatobacteraceae bacterium
AGATAGCGACCAAGGATTGATCGAACCGTGATGTTCTCCGACATTCCCGGCACGCCAGCGCGCAGACAACAGATACCACGAACGATCAACTCAATATTTACGCCGTCGTTACTGGCCTCATATAACGCCTCAATAATCGCGGGATCAGAAATAGAATTCATCTTCATCGTGATTCGACCGTCATCTTTAAAAGAGGCTTCACGCTTTATCAGTTCTAGAAGTTTGGGTCGTAATTGGTGTGGCGCAACAAACAGTCGTTTATAGTCCGGCTCTCGGGCGTAACCAGTTAAATAGTTAAATAGCTCCGTCGCATCGGCACCGATCGCATCTTCGCAAGTAAAAAACCCGATGTCTTCGTACACTCGCGCTGTCGTCGAGTTGTAGTTTCCGGTACCGATGTGCACGTACCTGCGCATCTGGTCGCTATCTTCTCGCACGACCAAAATACATTTTGAATGAGTTTTCAGGCCGACGATGCCATATGTAACATGCACTCCCGCATACTCAAGTTCTTTTGCCCAGGCGATGTTTCTGGCTTCGTCAAAGCGTGCTTTGAGTTCAAGAACCACCGCAACTTGCTTTCCCGACTCGGCGGCGCGAACCAAGTGTTTGGCGATTAATGAGTCACCAGAAGTGCGATACAAGGTCATTTTGATCGAGTGCACCTTTGGATCATTTGAGGCTTGCTCAACAAATGTCTCTACAGAGGATGCAAAAGACTCGTGTGGATGATGAACGAGCAGTTGTCGCTCACGAATCACTTGGAAAATACTTTGCCCGTTAAATTCGGCGGCCGCCAGGCGCCCTGCTGTTAACGGTGGCCATGGCTGAAACCGCAAACTCGAAATGTCAAGCGAGGCTAACTGCGAGAGACAACTCATCTCAATGATGCTGTGATGATAAGTGACGTCGTCAGGGTCAAGTTCGAGTTCTTCACACATCAAGTCAATAACCGACTGGTCGGTGCCATGAGGAACTTCAAGTCGTACGGCCCGACCAAACCTACGACGACGCAACTCAACCTCGACTGCAGCAAGAAGATCTTCGGCATCTTCGTCATCGAGCGAAAGATCTGCGTTGCGTGAAACACGAAAAACAAAACATTGCTCGATCGTCATTCCTTGAAACAACCGACCGAGATTTGCTGCGATCAATTCTTCGAGCAACACAAAGTTGTTCGACTTTCCGACGCGCATAAACCGACTAATATTTTTAGGAATCTTCAATCGTGCGAATCTTTTCTCGCCTGAATTCGGATCACTAGCCACGACGGCCAGATTTAATGTGAGATTCGATATATACGGAAAAGGATGCGCAGGATCGACTGCCAATGGAGTCAGAACCGGAAAAATTCTCTGATCAAAATCTTTAGAGAGTTCGGTTTTTTCGTTGGCAGAGAGTTGTAACCAACTCTGCACTCGAACATCAAATAACTCAAGTTCAGGCAGAATTTTTCTTGTCCAGACATCTTCTTGTCTCTGAATAAAACTCTGCGTACGCAAAGCAATCTCTTTGAGTTGTTCAAGTGGCGAGCGCCCATCGGGAGTTTTGGTCGACACGTCTCCGGCAACTTGATCTTTTAGTGCGGCAACTCGAATTTGGTAAAACTCATCGAGATTAGACGAACAAATCGCAACAAATCGACACCGCTCTAATAATGGAATATTCTCGTCGGAGGCAAGTGCGAGAACTCGGTCGTTGAAATCAAGCCAACTTAATTCACGGTTGATATAGCGATTTATATTTTTGGGTTCAATACTTCCAGCGTATGAATTTTGAGCGGATCGATAAACCGCTGATATTCGATTTCGCCAAGATGTCACTTTGATTTCACTTCAGCGACATACTGGGCTGTCGCAAATAATGAATAATCTTTGCTGTTTAGCCGCAAGTGTCGCGATACGACTATTCGCTTGGCGTCGAGGCCGCTTCAGTTGAGACAGTTGCCGCTGGCGCAGAAGTTGCCTCTGACGAAACTGGATAGCCCAACTCCCACTCGATACTGATTCGTTCACGCTCAGCATCCTTGCTAACTCGCTCTTGGTTTCGGCGAAATTGAGGATCATTTCGTGGCAAAAGAATCAACCTGGCAAGGACTCTGGCTCGGAAATCTTCAAGCAGGTTCTGGTCTCCATAGTCGCCGTAGACCTCCCAATGCGGTGAAACCGAACCTAAGTAAACAATTCGGGCATGACCGCGCGGCGGCTCATTGAGAGTTGTTGGTTCAGCAAAGTTCGACATGAGGTACCTCGATTCGGCTTTGAATCCTACCGTCAAACGATCTCATTCTAAGATGATCAACCGTGTGGTCTAAATCTGAAGGAACGTTTGCTGCCCTTGATATCGGCACAAATAGTTTTCATTTGGTTGTTGCCAAACCCGTTGAAACTGGTTTCGAGGTAATCACCAGCGAAAAAGAAGTTATTCGCTTAGGCCATGGTTCAGGGGACATGAAGCTGCTTGAGCAAGATGCGATTGATCGAGGTATCGCTGCGCTGGCTCGTATGCGAGCGATCGCCGATGTACACAACGCAAAATTACGTGCTGTTGCGACTAGTGCCGTACGCGAAGCCCAAAATCGCAACGAATTTATCAAGCGTGCACGCAAAGAAGCGGATGTAGAAATCGAGATTATTTCAGGCATTGAAGAAGCTCGCCTTATTCATCTGGGCGTAAGACACGCAATCGCGATCGGTGAACGACAAATGCTGTTGTGCGATATCGGCGGTGGCTCGACCGAAATTGTTGTGGCTGTCGGAGAAAAAATCTTACTATCACGAAGTTTCAAACTGGGTGCGGTTCGCTTAACAGACCGATTTTTTGCAACAGAAGTTTTACATCCGAGCGCGCTAGGGAGTTGTCGGAAGTTTGTGCGGTCGATGCTGTCAACCATCGAGCCGCAAGTTGTTCAACTTGGCTTCGATGTGGCGGTTGGCTCTTCTGGCACGATTGAGGCGATCGCCAAACTGATCGCCAGACAGAATAGACAAACAGAGCCGAAATCTTTCAACCGCTATGAGTTCGCAGCCGAAGATATAAGCAAAGTTGTTGAATTACTGGCAGATCAACCAACCGTAAAGCAACGAGAAAAAGTCTTTGACCTTGAGTCTTCTCGTGCTGACATTATTTTGGCTGGGGCGATAATTTTGGAAGGCATCGCATTGTCTTTTGGGGTCGCGAACTTTACTTATTCAGATTATGCATTACGCGAAGGCGTGCTTTTTGACACTCTGCAGCGACAAGACTTACTCGATCATCCAGATGGCGTTGACCCGGCACTAACGAGTGTGCGGCAACTAGCCGACCGTTGTGATGACCAACCAGCACACAGTAGAAATGTCGCCAAAATCGCTTTGTCACTTTTTGAAAATCTGCAAAAGAAATTAGATCTTGATGAGTCATGCCGAAGATATCTTGAAGCAGCAGCACTTCTGACAAATGTCGGCGTGGTGGTTTCACATTCAAAACATCACCTGCACTCATATTATGTAATTCGCAACTCAGAACTAGTCGGACTCACGGATCGCGAAATTGAGTTGATCGCACAAATTGCTCGCTACCACCGAAAGAGCGTGCCCAAAGATTCGCACCCTGAGTTCGCTTTGCTTTCTGAAACTGATCAGCACATCGTGCGTGCTCTTGCTGGTTTACTGCGAATCGCAATCGGGCTCGATCGCACTCAAGATGGACGGGTGAAAAAAGTTTCTACTAGATCAGAAGATGAACAACTGCTGATCTTTGTTAAAGCATCAACAAAATTTGATTTAGAACTTAATCTTTACGCAGCAAATGAACGACGAGGACTACTTAGCGATGTGCTCGGGACGAAAGTAAAAATCGTCGCGATTGAATAAGCGAATTATTTACTGTCGGTTTTTGGAGTTTCATCTTTTTTTGAGTCGGCGATACCTTCAGCAAGACCCTTTTTGAGTTCGCTTTGGGCTTTGCCGAGGTTGCGAGCAATTTTTGGAAGACGTGATCCACCGAAAAGCACTACAACAAGCAAGATGATGATCCAGATTTCAGGGCCGTTAAACATACGTCAACTCTAGCATCACCCACTAAAAGTGCGCTAAGAATTACAGATGCTTGAATGCGTTATAAACATCAGCGAAGGACGTCGCCTAGAGGCGATTGCCAATATTCGAAGTCAAATCGGCCATGATGTGCTGGATATTCATAGTGATTATCACCACCATCGCAGCGTGTTCACAATCGTTGGTTCTAAAACCCCTCACCAACTTGCCGAAATTTGTGCCGAACAATTTGATTTATCTGAACATGTCGGTGTTCATCCAAGAATTGGCATCATTGATGTTGTTCCATTTGTGCCACTTGAAAGTTCGACGATTGAAGAAGCGATTAATGCTCGCAACGAGTTCGCCGAGTTTGCGGCAAGCGAACTGAATATTCCAAGTTTCGTCTATGGCCCAGAGCGTGACCTACCCGAGGTTCGCAAGCGAGCATTCGTTGACTTTTCGCCCGACTTTGGGCCAAACAAAGCTCACCCGACGGCTGGTGCAATTTGTGTGGGAGCAAGACAAATTCTTGTGGCCTACAACGTCTGGCTGAAAAATTCGACTCTTGAAGAAGGTCGCCGAATAGCCCGCGAATTGCGCAGCCGCGAAGTGCGAACTCTTGGACTAAAACTGGGTGAAGAGATTCAAGTGAGCATGAACTTGATCGCCCCCGATGTTGCCGGACCTGAATTTGTTTTTGACGAAATTGCTAAGCACGCAGAGATTAGTCGTGCCGAATTAGTCGGTCTCGTGCCAGCACGAGTGTTGACTCAAATTACAAAATCGCGATGGTCTGAACTTGATTTAAGCAAAGAAAAGACGATCGAATGGTGCCTGGCTGCGCGCAATCGCGCGTTGCAAAACTTGGAGTAAACGGTATCGCTGCGTATACCCGCTGTCGATTCTGAGAATAATTAACGGCGCTTAGGCGCTGGCGATGTTGCGAGTGCCTTGTGCACGTTGACGACGCAGACGACGACGCTCACGCTCGGAAAGTCCACCCCAGATACCGAATTTCTCGCCATTTTCAAGGGCATATTCAAGACAATCATCTTTGACAACACATCCGCGACAAACTTCTTTGGCTTCGCGAGTTGATGCACCGCGTTCTGGAAAAAATAGATCTGGGTCGACACCTAAACAGTTTGCTTCGTCTTGCCAAGCATGGTCGCCACTCGATGATCTGTTCGCTCTAAAATCCAATTTGTCCCCTGGGTAAAAACTTTTCGGGTCTAACGGCGACGATAAGTCGTGCTAGCACCTTGTAACTACAAGTATGTAATTTAGCCCCAAAATCTAAAAAATGCAAATCTTTCTCAGCTGGCGCGACGCGAACCCCGATGCCGAGAAAGTTGTCGCTTGTGCTCGATGAAATCAACAAGCAAATATTCACCAAGATTTTCTGGACTGGTGAAGAATGCTCGACCATGATTAATGGCGGTAAGTTGCTCGATAAACGCCTGCAACGCGCGCGATGCATCGAGCATGAAAGTGTTTATCCGTATGCCTTCGCGGGTTGCCCGCATGACTTCGCTCAAGGTTGCTTCAACCGTTTCACGAACTGGCGGATAATTGAAAAACACATCTCCCGACTTTGAAATATGGGCCGTCGGTTCGCCATCGGTGATCATAATTATTTGCTTGGTACCACTCTGGCGTGACAACATTTTTCGAGCCATCATAAACCCGTGCTGCATGTTGGTGCCGTACACAAAGTCCCACGAGACCTCTGGCAACTGCTGTGGGGTGAGTTCGCGCGCTACTTCGCTGAAACCGACACTACCCAAATAGTCACGCGGAAATTGCGTGCTCATTAAAGAATGCAAAGCCATCGCAACTTTCTTCGCCGGTAAAAAGTAGTCGCGCATCGGCATCGACAACGAAAGATCGAGCATCAATACGGTCGAAGATCGCGTCAGGTGTTCTGTCTGTTCAATTTCAAAATCATCTGCAGACAATTTAAGTGGAATTGTCGAGCCTTGCCGCTGCAAAGCATTACGCAATGTTCGCTGCAGATCTAATTGAAACGGGTCTCCGTATTCGTATGGCTTTGTGTCATAAGTTCGCTCATGTCCGACACCTAAACGCTCAACTTGATGTTGCCCAAGACGATCTTTTTCTAAAGATCCAAAAACGTCTCGCAAAGCGTTCGCACCGATTTTTCGCAATCCACTAGGTGTGAGTTCAAGCTTGCCTTCTATCTGATCAA
>CAXNFV010000062.1:0-6211 GCA_964201675.1 Ilumatobacteraceae bacterium
TGAACAAGTTGCCGCACTGGCGTTGAGTCGGTCATTCAAATTGACATCGGCATTTCGGCCTACTTACAACATGGCAGCAAATCTGATTCAGACTCATTCGCGCCAAGAGGCCCACCACTTGCTGAATCTATCGTTTGCTCAGTTTCAAAGTGGACGAGATGTTGTTGAACTTCAGGCACGAATCACACGTCGAAGCAAAGAGCGAGATCGGCTTCGCGAGCAGGCCACAAGCCCATATGGCGATATCGATGAATACCGCAATGATTTTGAGATACGTCCAGATGTGCGACAAATTATTGACGCAGTTGACTCGCTCAAACCTGGCGATCTGATTCTTGTGTCGAAGGCTGGACGTGAAACTAAAGCCGCGGTGATTGCCACGGCACAACGCGTTAACGGCACAAAGTTAACCCTGATTGCTGGTACGAAAGCCGTTCTTCAGTTGCAAGCGGGTGATTTCGATAGCCCACCAATAAAACAGGGGCACATTGTTTTACCAGAGTCGTATGCGTTCACTAGCCCAAAATTCATCAAAGAAGTTGCGTTGCGTGTTACGCGTACGAAACCAAACAGACTTACTGCGAAATCGACAGGTGCAAAAAACTTCAGCGATTTATCACACCCAGTTTCACAAGACCCAGAGTTGCGCCGACGTATGATTGCCGCCAAATCCGCCGACCGAATTGATAGCGAACTTGCGAGCATGGAAGCGCGAATTAATAAGTCTGTGCAGTCGGTAAGTGCAAAATTCGACGAACTAGTTCTGTTGATGCAACGACGCGGATACGTTTCTGCGTGGAACCTCACCGATCAAGGACGAACTCTTGCGCGAATCTTTCATGAGTTGGATCTAGTTGTAGCCGAAGCACTCACTGTCGGACTATTTGACGACTTAGATGCGGCAGAAATGGCATCTTTATTGAGCACATTTGTCTATGAATTCAGACGCGCAGAAGATCCACCTCGACCGATTATTCCGACGACACTGGTATCTAAATGGAAGACCCTTCAGGCTTTGAGTAGCAAAATTGCACGAGACGAAGAATCATCAGGTCTCACACCGCACAGATCTTTGGATGCCGGATTGATGGATGTAACTTTCGCTTGGGCAAGTGGTGATGAACTAATAGATATCTTGAACGAAGATCTCACTGCCGGAGACTTCGTACGCACGATGAAACAACTTATTGACTTACTCAGACAAATTTCACTTGTTGCAACAATGCAACAAACTCGAGATTCGGCCCTTGCTGCTTCACAGGCTCTACTTCGTGGAGTAGTTGCTGCGTCTCAGGGCTCTGTGCTTCAATGACCATTCGAAAAAATGAGGACTGGGGGGCACCCGTCGCTCGTCCAGCAAATCTCGTTACTTGTGCGAGCGATGCCGCTGCGTCGCAACTCATTACCGAATATTACGTACAAAAACGGTTATTGCCGGCAATCGCAATCGTCGAATCAAATTTGGGTCGAGCCCTCGGTTTAAACGGTTCAGACGCCAACGCTCACACTATGCAGGCGACACCATTCGATTTAATTGAGATTACCTTTACGGATGATTCAAATAAAGAGCAAGTCGTCTTGGCCTTGGGCTATGGATTACTGCGAAAATCGTGGTGGCGTAGCGAAATCGTCGCAGCGATGAACACAAGTTTTATCGGCGATTGGGATTGTGCACCAAGGTCTCATCCCAACGATGGAAAGTTTGATCTAATCAAAGTTAAGAAAGAGATGAACTCAAGGCAGAGATTGTTTGCATGGCGGCGACTTGGGCTTGCTACGCACTTGCCGCATCCGCAAATATCAGTAAGACAACTCACAAGTTTTGAGGCTGATTGTTCTGCTGAGCCCAATTTGTATGTTGACGATCAGAGATTTTCGTGTGTAAAACGATGTAAATTCAGCCTGATACCTGACGCAATAACCCTTTATTGGTAGTGGTTATCATTTGGCTATGACCAAAATTGATATCGCCAAGATCAAACAGCAAGTTTGCCTAGACATTGATAACCGGGCATCCGATCTAATTTCAATCAGCCATGAGATTCACGCGCACCCAGAATTGAATTTTGAAGAAAAATTCGCCCACGAAAGACTTACGCAATATATTGCTGATTCAAAAATCAAAGTTGACAGAAGTGCCTTTGAACTTGAGACTGCTTTTGATGTCTCAGTGCGCGGAGGCAATGGCCCGACTGTTGCTGTACTTTGCGAATATGACGCGCTGCCAGGCATTGGCCACGCATGTGGACACAACATAATCGCAGCGGCTGGTCTGGGTGCTGGTGTCGCATTAAGCGCGGTTGCCGAAGTCTGTGGTGGAAATTTGCGCCTGATTGGTACACCTGCCGAAGAGGGTGGTGGCGGCAAAGTTGAAATGGCTCGAAAAGGTGCTTTCAAAAATATCGATGCTGCGATGATGATTCATCCGTCTGATCGAGATTTGGCTCGAATGAATGCGATTGCAATTCAACAACTTTTCGTGCGATATCAAGGTTTGGCCGCGCACGCGGCGGTCTCTCCAGACAAGGGCAAAAACGCGCTTGACGCCGCCGTTCTCGGTTATATGAATGTCGCCGCGTTGCGCCAACACATTAAGCCAACCGAGCGAGTACATGGAATCTTCACGAAGTCGGGCGAGAAGCCCAACATTGTTCCACGCGAGGCAGAAATGGACTGGTACGTTCGATCAGACACGATCGAATCGCTTCAACCACTTAAGGCGCGAATTGCAAAGTGTTTGGAGGCTGGGGCGATAGCGGCTGACTGCACAATATCTTTTGACTGGCAGAAAAATACTTACGCAGACTTAGTGGATAATCTTCCGTTGCTCACAAGTTATGTCGAGAACTCTGCACAATTTGGCCGAGATCTGACGACTGATTTTCTACCAGGTACAGGCGGCGGTTCGACTGACATGGGAAATCTCAGTTATCTCGTGCCATCCATTCATCCGATGTTGCAAGTCGCACCACACGGCGTTTCACTGCATAGTGCACAGTTCGCAGAGTTCACGGCAAGCAAAGATGCCGATAAAGCAGTTCTCGATGGCGCGAAAATTATGGCGATGACGGCAATTGACATGTGGCTGTCTGACACGCTTAGTTCACAAGTTCAACAGGCGTTTGGTGATGGGGTAGTGCCCGAAGGCGTACTTTAAGCCATCCATAGGGCGATCGTTGCCGTATTGCGTGCAATCTGGGTAATCCCTGTGCGGGGGTAAGCGGACTCCTAAGATAACTCGCCGTGACCGTATATATACCCGAAAGCTTCGATGTCAACGAGCAGGAGATTCTGCGGCGCTACTTTACAAACCTAGACGGTCCAGTTTTCGCCTTGGTCAATTTGCCTGAAGTTGTCAAGGGCGCTCTGTTCGCGAGATACAGCAGAAGTGCAAAGAGTTTGCGCCGACTGTTTTTGGATGAGTTCGTCTCGGATCTTGATCTAAGCGGTGATCACAGTGTTGACGCCACAATTGGCCTGTCGCGAGCAGAAGATTTATACGAAAAAGTTTTTGTCGAATATGGCGACGATAGTGTCGCTCAACTTGGTGGTGTGCACTTGGCTTGCGAGCAAGCATCAAACTTGTTGACGAAGATTCTCGAGCGCGGCCGACTGATGAGCTATCTAGAGCAAAGTACCCGCTACATAAATTACGATGCGAGACTCGGTGGTCGCTACCGCTTCTATCGGGACGCCGACATTCTTAATGGCCCATTTGGAACTCGCTATGTCGGTGACATGGACAGAATGTTCGACGCATATTCATCGATGGTTGAGACCGTCACCGATCATGTTCGCAAAACAGTAAAGAAGGGTGTAGCCGATTCTGATTTCGTGTTTCGACAAGCAACCCGAGCCAAGGCTCTCGATGCCGTGCGCGGTGTTCTGCCCGCGGCATCGCTATCAAACTTGGGTATTTACGGCACCGGGCAAGGATACGAGGCTTTGCTATTGAGAATGCGCGGACACGCTTTACCTGAGGCACGCCAATACGCCGAAATGATGTTGATCGAGTTAAGAAAAGTCGTGCCTAGTTTCTTGAAGCGCGTCGATGTTGCCGACCGTGGTGGAAAATGGACCGAATATCTGATCGGGCGCCAACAGCAAACCCTCGAGTTAGTTGATGAGTACTTCGGCGCACTTGAACCGCAAGACGCTCAAGAAGTAGTGCTTACCGATTTTGATCCCGACGGCGAAGACAAACTTTTAGCTGCGATTTGTTATTCGAGTTCGCACTTATCTGAGCAACAGTTACTCAAAGAGGTTCGTTCGCTTAGCCATGAGCAGCGTGTTAATTTGATTCGGGCTTATGTGGGTGAGCGAGAGAACCGGCGCCACAAGCCAGGTCGGGCATTCGAACGCATTGATTACCGCTTTGATGTCTTGGGCGATTACGGGGCGTTTCGTGATTTGCAACGACATCGATTGTTGACAATTGAATGGCAAAGACTGACCCCACACCACGGTTTCATTCGTCCTGAGTTGGTCGCCGAATCGGGTGCCGGTGAAGCTTTTGACGAAGCGATGCATCGCTCAAGCGAACTCTATGACGCGTTGCTACCCGAATATCCAAGTCAAGCCCCATACGCGGTCTCGATGGCATACAGAATGCGTTACGTGATGCAGTTCAATGCCCGCGAGGCGATTCATATGCTTGAGTTGCGTTCTTCGCCACAAGGCCACCCGTCGTATCGCCGCGTGGCCATCGAAATGCACAGACAAATTGGCGAGAAAGCCGGTCACAAGGCAATAGCCGACGCAATGATTCACATCGTCAAAAACGCCCCTGAACTTGAGCGTTTAGATTCTGAACGCAAAGCCGAGGCAAGGCGTAAATGACCTTTAATTACAACAACTACTCAAGCAAAAGACCGATTTGGAGTTATGACCGTAGATATCGGATACTATGCGCGACTGAATTGAAACGAGTGAACGGACATCATGGCTGACGAAGACGAAATCGAAATTGAAGAGATCGAAGAGATAGTCGGCGACGATCTTGAGATTGACGATCTGACCGAGGTGATCGACCCCGAATTTGATCCAGACGCAGAGGCGGTAGACGGCGAAGATTTTGACCCCGATGCTTTAGCAACGGGTGAACTGGTGGTCGATTTAACAAACGGCGGAGCAGCAATGCTAAGTGACGAGGGTTCGACACTTGCGCCAGTCGATCCGACAAAGTCCAAGTCAACAGATGATGACGATGATGAAGATGATCTTCGAACCGAAGATGATGTTGAAGCAGATCTTTCATCGATTCTGCAAGACAAATTAGCGTCACCGCAAGAAACTGCGCCCGAAGAAGAAGACGAAGTTGTTGGCGACGACCGCACAGATGGGGTCGAGAGACTGCAACCTCGTCGTCCAGACGAAACCCAGTGCTTGCACTGTTTCTTGCTGGTGAGACAAACAGCACCAGGTTGCCCAGTCGAAGACGACGCCTGTCCGCTGTTCGTACACTGACCTTTATGACAGCGGCACCCACTCCGCCGAATCCAAGTGAACTGATAGACAAGTTCATTTCGAAGTTGCCCGACAAAATCAAACTCTGGCGTTTTGTCGGCAAGATGGCAATTGAACAAGTCAATAAACGCTTGATTGATCAAGTTGATAACTACTCGACTCGCGAACCCAGCAACCCACCAGTGATACCAAAAGCACAAGTTTTTGAGGTTGCTGACGAGCCCCAACCGAAAACAGCGAAAAAGACACCATCAACAAAGACGAACACAAAGCCGACGAAACAGTCAACGACGACACGAATCAAATTGCCGATTGCTAATTATGACGATCTCTCGGCGTTACAAATTCTCGATCTACTCGGCGCACTAAATAAGTCTGAACTAGCCAAAATCAAAAAATACGAGTCAACACATCGCGCTCGTCAGACTATTTTAAACAAAATTGCGGCACTGTCAGATGCTTCAAAATAGTTTGCACAATTTGCTCTATTTTTGTAACAGCAACTGATCGTGCAAATATTGTCAAGACCTGCTACATCACAAGATGTAGATGTGTTGATTCTGCTTGAGAGCGAGGCGCGCCTCTCACTTAACAAGTTTCGTGGAGCCGACAGGCTTGCCATTGAAGTGCCTGAGATTGGCAACAGGTGGCCACAAGTAATAACCGATAGCGCAATGTTCGTATTGGTCGGCTGCATTGACACGGTCGTGATGGGATATCTGGTCGCACGAAGATCTGGACAAAC
>CAXNFV010000063.1:0-6200 GCA_964201675.1 Ilumatobacteraceae bacterium
TGCGTATGTGCAGGTCTGACGGCGTTGGGCTTAGCAATAATCAATCTGCCACTCATGCGCAGGTGCACCATAAGTTTTTGTCCAGAATCTAAATCACAAATCAAATACTTGCCGCGACGCGTCGCTGAAGTTATTTTGACACCGGTTAAGCCATCAATTAGTGCTTCACGACTGGTGCGGCGCACCGTGCGCTCGCGGCCGACTTCGACTTTGACTACGAGCCGACCGACAACATTTTGTTGTAAGCCACGACGAACAGTTTCAACTTCAGGAAGTTCTGGCATGATTAAGTTTTCTCAAATAGTGACTAGTTATTTATCTAGCTGCTTTGCAATGTTTTGAAAGCCTGTTGTGCTGCGTGTTCTTCGGCGACTTTTTTTGACCGTCCGCTACCAGCACCCATCCAGTCATCTCCGATATATACAGCAGCGAAAAACACTTTGGCGTGATCTGGTCCTTCGTCGGTAACGCGATACTCGGGCATTGTGAGCGACAATCGTGCCGCAAGTTCTTGCAGTTGAGATTTGGCGTCTAGTTGTTTCAATGCTCCTAGAGCTTCGTCAATCAAGTCAGCCAACAACACCTCAACTAACTCATACACGCGTGACGCATTTGAATCTAGATAAACGGCGCCAAACACGGCCTCAAGCGCGTTAGCCAAGATCGAACTCTTTGCATGACCACCACCAGCCGCCTCGCCGCGGCCCAACAATACGAACTCGCCAAGGCCGAGTTGTGTCGCCACTCGAGAGAGCGCGGTCATGTTGACAACTATTTTGCGCAGATCAGTGAGTTTGCCTTCGTCAAATTCTGGATAACGCCGATACATACTGTCAGCGACGACAAACCCAATGACCGAGTCGCCTAAAAACTCAAGGCGCTCATTTGATTCAAACCCCTCATTTTCGGCAGTCCACGAACTATGCCGCATCGCGGTCGCCAAAAGCGACTCGTTAACAAACTTGTAGCCAATTTTGTCCGAAAGTTTTTCGAGCAAAACTGTCATTGTTGTTGCAAGGCTTGGCGTATTTTGCCAACCATGTCGACTTCAACCATCTCTTTGGCAACTTTGATGCCGTTGAGCATTGCCCGCGAACCAGACGAGCCATGCGAAATAATGCATACACCATCTACGCCGAGCAAAATTGCTCCACCATAAGTGTCGGGATCAAATGTTGAATACAAACTGAGTAGTGCTGGCATGATGCCGTCAGCATGAACTTTGTATTCGGGTTCACTGATCGCTGTGAACAATGCTTTTACGACGCCGCGCATCGTGCCCTCCAAAGTTTTCAGCGCAACATTGCCGGTGAAACCGTCTGTGACAACGACGTCAACCTTGTCGGTCATGATGTCTCGACCTTCAACATTGCCGATGAAATTAATATTCTTGGCGTCCGAAAATAACTCATACGCTTTTTTGCGAAGTGTGTCGCCTTTACCTGGCTCTTCACCGATTGAGAGCAACCCGACTCGCGGGTTTTCTATCGCAAAACGGGCATTGGCATAAACGCTTCCCATCAAACCGAACTGCACCAACCACTCTGGTTCTACTTCGGCATTTGCACCCGCATCGAGCAACACGGTCGGTGTCGTGCCTGGGGCAGGTATCGGCGTAGCAATCGCCGGGCGCTTAACACCTTCGATGCGTCCCATCCGCAATAATGCAGAAGCCATTGTCGCACCCGTGTTGCCAGCAGAAATCATCGCACTGGCTTTGCCATCGCGCACCGCTTCGGCTGCGCGCACGAGCGTCGAGTCTTTTTTATTGCGAACCGAACTAGCCGCATCTTCGTGCATTTCAATAAATTCACTCGCGACAATTAAGTCAAAACCATCACGACCCTGCAGATCGCTTGGTCCGACAAGCAAAATAGGAATGCCGACGGCAAGAGCCTCTCGGGCACCCGCAATTATCTCGGTTGGAGCCTTATCGCCACCTAGGGCGTCAACAGCAATTGGCAGCATCGTTGAAGCAAACGACGCGAACGCTCGAAATTAACTCGCGTCAACTACAACAGCGATGCGACCCTTGTACCAACCGCAACTGCCACACACGACGTGAGGACGCTTTGCAACACCGCAACGTGGACACGAACTTGCACTTGGAGCCTTTAACTTCCAGTTTGCAGCCTGACGCATGCGGCCTTTGGATTTAGACTTCTTTTTCTTTGGAACTGCCATCGCAAGCTCGTCTTTCGGTAATTTTGGTTAAAAAATTGTATTTGCAAACTATCTACAACGAACTGCAAGGCTAGCGGAAGAATTGCTCACTTATCTAAGGCAGTATTGCAGATTTCGTGAGTTTTCCCGTTGCACTGAATCGCCGCTACGGGCCCTTTCAACTCTCGTCAATTCGCAGTGAATCTAGAGCAGCCCATCGGTCGTCGCGTTCTGCTCGCGTACACGAACAGGTTTCAACCTGTAAATCAGTGCCACATTGCGGACAAAGACCTGGACAGTCGGCACGACACAATGGGGCCAATGGCACTGCGAGAAGCACATTTTCACGCGCCATCTCGAGCAAATCTAATTGCTCACCAGTTATTGGATAAGCATCTGGGTCGCTGATCACCGACTGATATAACTCTTGCACTTCGACTTCGGCTCGACCGGTCAACGCTTTCAGACAGCGGCGACACTCGCTGCTCCATTGCGCACCAAGTTTGCCGTGCACAACAATGCCATCAGTCAGCGCCTCGAGCGTGAGCGCGACATCTACTTGAGAACTAGCAATAATTCGCGAGTCGTCGAACTTAAAAAATTCGGTTTCAATTTGACGGTCAATTTCACGAATGCTTCCTGCGCGACGCAGAAGTTCGGCGACATTAACCAATAGTGGCGATGCCATTGTCTATGAACTTTCTCTGATCAACTTGCTATTGAGAACTTGAGTATTTTACAACTCGTCGTCTTGGTCAAACAGCATCACTGATTCGCTCTCCAACGAAATTTCGCGTGCCGGCTCTTGTGCGACAAGTGACAATCGCGTGCGACCCTCACTCACTTGTTTGACAAGTTTGTCCAGCAAAATCTCAAAACTACCCAAACGGCGATCCAAGAAATCATCGGTTTCACTCTTGAGTCGACGCGAGTCTTGGTTTGCGGCTTCAATCACTTTGCGAGCACGCGCTTCAGACTGGCGAACAATCGCAGTTCGTTGCACTAGACGCTCAGCCTGAACTCGTGCGGCTTCTAAAATCTCGTCAGCCTCAAGTTGAGTCTTGGCAAGAAAATCAGCACGTTCTTTCAGCATCCATCGGGCTTCTGTGATCTCAGCGGGTAAACAGTCAAGTGCCTCTTGCAAAATGCCAAGAATTTGCTCGCGATTAATTTTTGGAGCACTTGATAGGGGCGCGTTTGGTGCACTTGAAATCGCATCTATCGCCTCGTTTAAAAATGATTCTGTATCGCCGAGTTCTACAGGTATGACCTCCGTGCCAAACGAGTTGCCACGATTATCATCGTCGTCGAAATTGTCAAAGATATTTTTAGGCATTACCGACAGTCTACTTTTCTGCTTTTGTAATCGCTATTGCAACCACCGACGGAACCAAAGCCGAAACGTTTCCGCCGTAATGCGCAATTTCACGCACAAAACGACTGCTGATAAAAGCATTTTTTGGCTGCGGAATCAACAACACCGTTTGAATTCCGCTAACCACCGAATTCGTGTTCGCCATCTGAACTTCTACATCTAAATCCATTACATTGCGAACGCTTTTGACTATGCAGTCAACACCAAACTTCTTGGCCGCATCAATTGCCAACCCAGCGGCAGGTTGAACCGTCACACCTTTGATTTCACTGGTCGAGGACTTGACCATCTCAACTCGATCGTTGATACTAAACATGCCGGCAGGTTTATCCGGATTGTGCATCACGACTACGACGATCTCATCAAACAGTTCGGCGGCTTGACGAATAATGTCGAGATGCCCAAGATGGATGGGGTCAAAACTTCCAGGAAACATTACTTTCATCGCGCTAATTATGGTATCCGTCGTAAATAGGTGACATGCGTGCGCCCGTATCGCTTAGAACGCATTGACTCCCAGCCGTTTAATCCTGTGATTTCGCGGTTACTTTCGGCTACTACGAGGGGCGCAGTGATATTCGATAGAAGTCCTTGCCAGTTTTTAAACTCATAAGGCGGATCAGCCATGACCAAATCAATGCCTGAAACATTTGTTGCGGTGAGCATTGCATCCGCGCGAATTACGGTCGTTCGGTCAGTCAATCCAAGTTTCTTGATGTTGTCTTGCAAACTTGCAAGTGCATCACGATCCCGCTCAATAAATGTGCAATGTTTGGCCCCACGAGACAACGCTTCAATACCCAGTGCGCCCGAACCTGCGAACAGATCTAACACATTGGCTTCAACGATCACATCTAAACTTGTCAGCGCATTAAAAATTGCCTCGCGCGCCATGTCTGTTGTTGGTCTTGTTGTGGTGCCTTCCGGAGCAGATATCTTTCGTCCGCGTAACTCTCCCGCCACCACTCGCATATCTTCACGCTATTGACAAAAGAGCCGAAGAATAGTGGTTTACTTACCTTATGGATTTTGGCCCTGCCGAACCACCAACCGAATCAATTATTTGTGTTGATTGCGGAGGTAATGCGCATTTACTGTCTCATCCACCCGAAGACGGGTTGTGGCAGGTCGGTGAAGTTGTCGCGTATCGCTGTAGCGACTGTCTCGATCGTTGGGATTTGGTGCTCGCACCACAAGGCGAATAAAAACTTTCGTCGGCGAACTAGTTTTTGAAAAGAAACTCTTCTTCGTCCGGGGTCAGCAACAGATCTATCTCGTCACGAATTTCGTTGTGACTTTTTAAAGTTGGATCGGCGTTGATGATTTCTAGCGCGGTTGCGCGCGCGAGTTCGATTAAGTCGCGGTCGTTGCGCAACGATGCAAGTTTCAAATCACTGCGACCCTTTTGAGCCGTATTCATGATCGTGCCTTCACCACGGAGTTCGAGATCTACCTCTGCCAAATAAAAGCCATCGGTTGACTCAACTAAAGCGTCAACACGGGGAGAATGGACTTCTTCATTGCTGGTCACGAGCCAACAGCGAGAAGCAATAACGCCGCGACCGACACGACCACGTAACTGATGCAATTGCGCAATGCCGAAACGATCGGCATCAAGAACGACCATGCAGGTTGCATTTGGTACATCAACGCCGACTTCAATCACAGTCGTTGCAACGAGCACATCAAGTTTGCGTTCACGAAACTTCGTCATTGTCTCGTCTTTCTCATTGGATGACAATCGGCCGTGCAACAGCCCGAGTTTCAAACCTTTTAGTTCTGTCTTACCAAGCACTTTGAAAGTATCTTGTGCCGATGCCACTTCGAGTTTTTCACTCTCTTCAATAAGCGGGCAGACAACAAACGCCTGCTGACCCTGGGCAATCGCCGCGCGCACTTCACCCCACATCTCGGCTTCTGATTTATTGCCAGCCACCCAGAAAGTTTTGATTGGTGTTCGGCCTGGAGGCATTTCATCCAGCACGCTGACGTCAAGATCGCCATAAACGGTCATGGCTGCGGTGCGCGGAATCGGTGTGGCGGTCATCACTAACACATCGGGAGATGTCTTTGTTCTCTCTCTGTCCGAGAGTGCAGAACTCTCGCCCTTGTTGCGCAGTGCTGCTCGCTGCTCGACACCAAAACGATGTTGCTCGTCAATAACCGCCACGCCCAAAGAAGCAAATTCGACACCTTCTTGAATCAGTGCGTGCGTGCCGATCAGAATATCTACCCCACCGTTTGCCAGGTCTCGTAACAACTCTCGTCGACGCTCGCTGGTCACACGGCTTGTTAACAATTCAATACGTAACTGCCGATCACCAAATAAATTATCGGCATCCGGAACTAGTAATCCTTCAAGAAGTTTTCTCACGCCAGCGAAATGTTGTTCTGCTAAAACTTCTGTCGGCGCCATCAGCGCACCTTGGTGTCCACCTTGCACCGCTGCGAGCATTGCCGAGACGGCCACGACAGTTTTGCCGCTACCGACATCACCCTGCAACAGTCGGTGCATCGGATGCGGCGATGCAAGATCTCTATCCACTTCAGCAATTACCCGTTGCTGGGCATTGGTTAGCGCAAATGGAATCGCCGCGACGAAGCGCTGTTGTAGTTTGCCATTAACAACATGACGAATACCTGTGTTGTCAAGTTCAAACGC
>CAXNFV010000064.1:0-6148 GCA_964201675.1 Ilumatobacteraceae bacterium
GCGGTTATTTAGTGCGCGCTTTAAAAGCATGAAAGTGAGCGCGACAACGACAAACGCACAACTTGCGTTCAACAGCAATAAAAATAAATTCGCACTGAGCCCAACCGAAATACCGGCGGCAATCAGAATTGAAAGCCCAGGTGGTCGAACTGTCATCGGCAATCCAGTTACATCCAGCAACCCACGGTCATTTGCGATGTTGGTTGCGACTGCGACATAATCAGTTGAGTCCCAACTCCAACCGACCCCAGATCTGTTTGATATGAGCGCAAGAACTGCGCTACAGCTAGATAGTCCGACTGCCCAAAGATTGGACATGACGTTAATGCGGATACTGCGGATAACAGAAGCAAACACGATTGAACTCTAGGCGGTTAAAGCTATTTAGAACCTAGAATTAGCAGCGTGGTTCAGAAATGAAATTTGCTCAGGATGTTGTTGTTGTCGGTGGTTGCGGCCATGTGGGGCTTCCACTTGCAATTATTCTGGCCTCTAAATCTTTAAAAGTCGTTGCCTTTGATACGAATGTTCAGGTTGTTGCAAAAGTCAACAGTGGTGAAATGCCATTTGATGAGCCTGGCGCGTCTGATGTGCTGACGAAGGTTTTGGCCACAAAAACATTTTCGGCGTCCAGTGACAGAACAGTCGTTTCCGATGCCGAGCATGTTGTTGTTGTAATCGGCACTCCCGTTGATGAACACTTGAACCCGGATCCTGAGGCGGTACCGAATGCAGTTGTTTCGTTACTCGATGTCCTCAAGGATGGCCAACATTTGGTGTTGCGCAGCACGGTTTACCCAGGAGTGACAAAACTGGTAGAAAAAGTGATCGCCAATAGTGGCAAGAAAATAGATGTGAGTTTTTGCCCAGAAAGAATTGCCGAAGGCAAAGCGGTGGAAGAGTTGATCGCGCTTCCACAAATAATTTCGGCAAGAACGACAGTGGCAGTTGAGCGCGCCAAGAAATTGTTTAGTTGTCTGACGACAAATGTGATCGTGGTGAGCCCTGAAGAAGCAGAGCTCGCGAAATTGTTTACAAATACTTGGCGTTACATTAAATTTGCCGCCGCTAATCAGCTATACACAATTGCCAATGATTTTGGCGTCGACTTTGAGCGTGTGCGTAATGCAATCACCCATGATTATCCGCGAGCCGCAGATATGCCGGGAGCCGGCTTTGCTGCAGGGCCGTGCCTATTCAAAGACACGATGCAACTCGCGGCATTCAACAACAATAATTTTACTCTGGGTCACTCGAGCATGATGATCAACGAAGGATTGCCGTTATATCTTGTGTCGCGAATTGAAAAAAACTATGACTTGACAAAAATGACCGTCGGGATATTGGGTATGGCGTTCAAAGCAGAAAGCGACGACATTCGATCAAGTTTGTCCTACAAGTTGAAACGAATTTTACGGTTTAAAGCAGAATCAGTTCTATGCGCCGATTCACTTGTGCATGATGACGCCTCGCTCGTTTCAGAAGATGAACTTCTCAAGCAAGTTGATTTAGTTGTGATTGGTGCGCCGCATCGTCGTTACGCATCTTTGAAGATTTCTCAGCCGGTAATCGATATCTGGAACATTCGCAAGCAAGGTGTACTGATCTGACGCCACGGGTATCTATTGTCATTCCTGTCTATAACGAGGGTGAAAACGTTGCACCTGTGTTGCGTCGCTTATTTGAGGTCGTTGATATTGAAGCCGAAGTTTTGGTTGTCTATGACGAAGCACATGACACGACGATCCCCGCGCTGACAAAATTGCAACTTGAGTTCAAAAACCTACGCTCGGTACAAAACACTTATGGTCGCGGGCCAGCAAAGGCAATTAAATTTGGCATTGACCAGGCAACTGCCCAAGTAGTTGTTGTAACGATGGCCGACGGATGCGATGACGCTTCACAAATTGCAGTGCTAACTCGGTTAGTCGAACGGGGAGTCGTGGTTGCCTGTGCGAGCCGATACGCAAAAACTGGCCAGCAAGTTGGTGGTCCTTTGATCAAAGGTCTGATGTCAAAAGTTGCAGGATTAAGTCTCTACTACGGCGCAAGAGTCGGCACTCGCGATGCAACGAATTCGTTTAAGGCCTATTCAACAAATTTTGTTCGTCAAGTCGGAATCGAAAGTGACAAAGGTTTCGAGATTGGCATAGAACTTGTTGCTAAGGCGCGCCGATTTCGCCAGCCAGTCGCCGAGATTCCGACGATTTGGCTGGATCGATCTTTTGGTGTGTCAAATTTCAAGATCACAACTTGGCTGCCTCGTTACTTGAAATGGTATGGTTACGCGTTCGGTCCAAAGAAAGTGATGTCGAAATAAAAATGTCAAAAGTTTTGCTTACTGGTGCATCTGGTTTTATAGGTGGCTATGTGGTCGAAGAGTTACTAAGTCGTGGTCACAATGTGGTCGGTCTCGATAATTACTCCAAATACGGTCGGGTAAAAAGAAGTTACGACAGTCATCCAAACTACAAATTGGTTGAAGGCGACGCATGCGATGTAGATCTAATGACGAACTTATTGATGGATTGCGATCATTTGATCGCTGGCGCGGCATTGATCGGTGGCATCAGTTATTTTCATGCTTACGCCTACGATCTATTGGCGACAAACGAACGTATTATGGCGTCGACTTGCGATGCCGCGATTAAAGCACATCGTCAAGGAAAACTGCAGAAGGTTACCTACTTAAGTTCGTCAATGGTGTTTGAGAGTTCACAACATTGGCCGAGCGTTGAGGGCGACCAACGCAAGATTCCACCACCGTTGTCGTCTTATGGTTTTCAAAAACTCGCCGTTGAGTATTTCGCACAAGCGGCTTTTGATCAATACAAATTGCCATTTACGATTATTCGGCCGTTTAACTGTGTTGGTGTAGGTGAAGGCCGAGCGCTTGGCGAAGTCGAAGTTTTATCTGGCAACGTTTCTTTAGCAATGAGCCATGTAGTGCCTGATCTAGTGCAGAAAATTCTCAAAGGCCAAGATCCATTGCATATTCTTGGGTCTGGTGAACAGATTCGGCACTACACCTATGGCGGCGATTTGGCCAAGGGCATCGTGAAATGCATGGAAAGCCCGAAGGCTCTGAATGAAGATTTCAATATCTCAACGGCTGAATCAACTTCGGTCTTGCAACTTGCCGAATTGATTTGGAACAAGATTCACAAATCATCCAAGCCGTTCAAGTATGTAAGCGACGAAGCCTATGAATATGACGTTCAGCGCAGGGTGCCGTCGGTTGAGAAAACAAAGAGCGTTTTAAATTTTGAGTGCACGACTTCTTTAGACACAATGCTGGATGAAGTGATCCCGTGGATTCAGATGGCGATTAACGAAGGCAAGATTTAATCCAGATCAGGCGCAATACAGACTCGCTTGTTTGGTGTTAGCGAAGCGACGATCCACATATCCTGGTTTAAAGATGATGAAATAGAAACTGCTATCTGGGATCCGCTCGGTATAAAAGTTTTCAATACCGAACTTGGTGTATCACTAAAGTTTCTAAAGCCAATCTCAATGTCTCCATCGGGTGACCCGACTGCAGTGGTCAGACCCGGCAGAGTTACAAAGTCAGACGCACTGACACCTGTTTTGCAAAATGACGCTGATTTCTTGGGTTGCGTAATGGCAAGTACCTCGGTCTCAAGCAGTACACGGTCAACTTCAATGCGAGTTGCAGCAGACGATGTGCGAAGTTTGGCTGCATCTAGCGCTGGAGATGATTTAAGTGCACGCAGAGCAGAAAAATATTTATTGGTCACGATATCTGGGGCCCGAGTCAGGTCGGGTTGATAATTGGGATCAACAAAACCACGGCGTGACTCGAGAACGCTTAACTCAGCGCGAACATTAGATGACCAGTCTTTTAGCCAACTTGCATGTGATTCAAAGTGCGTCCACCCAGCGGTAATTGACCATAGCGAAATAATAATTGCAGCAACATTTAGTTGTGGTCGCGGAAAACTTCGTGAGAGTTCAACGCAAATTAAAAAAACCAGTGGAATTGAAAAATAGAAGTATCGACTTGACTGCGGCGCCCAAAATTGCGCACGCGACAGCGCCGTAAAAAACCAATTAGTTAACAAGACAGTAATTAGACCAGCGAGCAGTGGACTGAAGACTTTTTTTACCGCGACAAAATAGATGATCGTAGCCAAGAGCACTATTTCAAAAACAAAGCCCCAACCAATCGAGAGAGCAAAGATCGAACTCAAAGAGGCGGCAAGTGATTCATTTATATATCGCAACGCCAAATCGAGGTTCTCAAGTTTGGCTTCACTTTGACCATAATTTAGATACCACAACAGCCAAAGTGCGCTCGGCACAACGGTGACCCACCAAGACTTTTTGATTTGCTTTGAAAAAGCGATTTGTACGGCGACGCCGATGACTGCTGCGATGCCGAAACCCGCAGAGCCGATTGAAACGAATATTGCAATCATGATGAGAAGTTGACGATGGCGGTATTGGCTGTTGAGAAAGTGGATAGCAAGTAAGTATCCAGACAAACTTGCCATCGTTCCGATTTGAAATGGCCAAAGTATGTTTTCGGCGCCGGCACCAAGAAAAAGAAATAGGGCGCCGAGAGCCAGGGCACTGGTTTTGCCCAGACGTCTTGAAACAAGCATGGCGAAAATTGATGCTGTTGCAATATGGGTCATAAAACCTACGAAGAGAAACACCCAGTAATTTGCGAGGCCGACGGCTCGAAGTAGGAAGAAAAACACCGCTGCCGGAAAAATAGAGAGATGACTGTTGTGCGGTTGAAGAAAAGTATCTGGATTAAATTGCCAGCGATTCATAACGAAATTCCATTCGTCATATTGAAAGGTGCGATTTTGTGAAATTGAGGCGAATTTTCCAACGGCAATTGAACACAAGGCAATCCAAATCAATGTCGCATAGCCAGGTTTTTTCTTTAAAAGTTGAGCGATCATGAAATTTTCTTTGCTAGCAAACTTACGGTGAGGCCGGGTTTTGAATCTTGTTGCCCCACTTCGCGAAAGCCGATTCGATTGTGAAATCGAATAGAACCAAGATTCGGTGGGTTTAAGTTCACCTCGCAAGTCAGCAGGGGTGCGCAACGGTCTTTGAGCATTCTTTGTTCGACGGCCTCATAAAGTTTGGCGCCGAGCGAGTTGTTGCGCATCGTTTCACTGACAACAATGCGATCTAAGTAAACAAAGTCCGAGTATTTCTCTGAAAACCATTGATAGTTGACGCTCGTATATGGTGCGCCGGGGGCGAAGGTTATGCAGAACGCGTGCAACGTGTCTGTGCCAATCGCAAACGAATAAAGCGAATGTTCGATCAGGAATTCGAGAGTTGTGCGATCGATTTCACCAACGGCTGGTGCGTTGAGATTATTTAACTCAAGAGCAGCATCAATATCTGACGCTAAAAATAGTCGAGGTTCAAGTTCACTAGGCGACATAACTATCTAATATCATTACGCTATGAGCACTTCGCACTTTGTCCTTGGTAATTCAATGGTTTCGCCGTGGCCAGACTCAATGCAGACAGCAGTTTTTGGCCTCGGATGTTTTTGGGGTGCTGAACGCAAGTTTTGGCAATTAGACGGTGTTTACACAACGGCGGTTGGCTATAGCGGTGGTACTACGAAAGATCCAAGTTACCGCGAAGTTTGCAATGGCGACACGATGCATGCAGAAGTAGTTCTAGTGGTTTTTGATCCAACAAAAATTTCGTACGAGAAGCTGTTGCAAGTGTTCTGGGAGTCACATGATCCGACCCAGGGCATGCGTCAAGGTAATGATTTTGGTACGCAATATCGCAGCGCAATTTATTTGACAAGCGAAAGTCAACAGCCATCAGCAATTTCAACTCGCGATATATTTCAGCGCCGGCTCACCGAAGCAGGCTTTGGCAAAATTACAACGGAAATAAAGAATTCAGATGAGTTTTATTACGCCGAGGAACATCATCAGCAATATCTCGCCAAAAATCCGAGCGGATACTGCGGTATTGGTGGCACAGGCGTCACCTGCCCCATCGGCGTGGCTATTTAAGTCGCTTGCGCGAGTTGTTCGGCAGTTGGTCGACGAAATAGCGTCAACCTCGCCACACCTGAGAGAAGAATTACGCCACTCATAAGTGTGAATGCCGTGTGAAAGCCACGAGTTGGATC
>CAXNFV010000065.1:0-6049 GCA_964201675.1 Ilumatobacteraceae bacterium
GAGGGGATTATTCCAGCGCTTGAATGTGCGCATGCTGTCGCATGGATCACCAAAGAATCTCCAAAGATTCAAGGGCAGACAGTTCTAATGAATCTGTCTGGTCGTGGCGATAAAGACGTCGCGCAGATGATGTCAATCTTGGGCGACTCCTTTGACTGATGAATTCTGAATATTCGAAATTTGGTGCACTCGAGACGAGATTGCGTGACGCTCGTTTATTGTCGCGAAAGATTCTTGTTCCATATATCACTGGTGGTTTAACAGGTTGGATTGACGCGATACGTGCTGCGGCAGCCAACGGCGCCGATGCAGTCGAAATTGGGATTCCGTTTTCTGACCCAGTTATGGATGGTCCGGTGATTCAACAAGCTTCAGAAAAAGCATTGCGTGACGGTGCAACGCCAACCTCGATTTTTAACGAACTTAGAAATGTTGATGTGCAGATTCCGTTGATTGTGATGTGTTACTACAACACCGTGTTTCGTGCAGGTCACGAACGATTTGCCAATGCGCTTCACGATGCGGGTGTAGTGGCGGCGATTGTGCCCGACCTGCCACTAGAAGAATCAGGACCATGGTGCGATGCGGCCGATGTCGCCAGCATCGAAACAATTATGTTGGCCGCACCAACAGCACCCGATGAACGCTTACCCCGAGTTGTCGAGCGTGCCAGAGGTTTTGTTTACGCGGTTGGTTTGTTAGGTGTTACTGGCGAGCGAACCGAGCTCGCAACAACCGCAATCTCAATGGCAACAAGATTGAAGAAAGTTACTGATGTGCCCGTTTTGGTTGGTGTCGGAGTGTCAAACGCTCGGCAAGCGCAACAGGCATGTGCAGTAGCAGATGGAGTGATCCAAGGTGCCTCAGTAGTACGACGGCTATTAGACGAAGGACCAGACGCAGTTGGTATTTATGTCGCTGAGGTCAGATCGGCGATTGATAGTCAAGTTAATCTGAAACGGTAAATTGTTCATATGTTGAAGCCTGGAGACAAAGCGCCGTCAATCTCACTGTTAGATCAAAACGAAAAGAAGGTTTCGTTAAAAGAATTTGCCAATCGCAAAGTACTGGTCTATTTTTACCCAAAGGCAGACACACCGGGTTGTACTGAGCAGTCATGTTTATTGCGAGATATTCGTAAGACTATTGGCAAAACTGCGATTATAGGTATCAGTCCAGATGATTCAGTCAAGCAACTGAAGTTCGACAAGAAGTTTGAACTCGGCTTCACTCTTCTTGCCGATACTGAGCATGTAGTAGCTAAAGCATTCAAGGTTTGGCAAAAGAAGTCGATGTATGGTCGTGAATATATGGGCATCGTTCGCTCTGCTTTTTTAATAGATGAAAAAGGCAAAATCGAGCAGGCATGGTATAAAATTTCACCGAAAGACACACCAAAGAATCTCTTAAAGGCGCTCGAGAAATGAGTGAGTTTCCACAGCCATCGACGATAATTCCGCATCGTGCGCCGTTTCTTTTCGTAGACCGAATAACCGCACTAGAGCCGGGTCAAAGCGCATCGGGCATCTGGCATTTGACAGAGGACGAAAACTTTTTTTCTGGGCATTTTCCAGGGCGACCAACACTGCCTGGAGTACTGATGTGCGAAGCTATCGCCCAGGTCGGCGCAATTGCCATTCTTAGTGATGCAAAGTTCGCAAACAAATTGCCGCTATTTGGCGGAATAGATTCGGCCCGATTTCGCCGACAGGTGATCCCTGGCGACACTCTTGACATGTCAATAGCGCTGACCAAGATGTCTGCAAGAGCGGGCAAGGGTTCGGGTTTAGCGACAGTTGGCGGCGAAATCGCATGTCAATGCGAAGTGTTCTTTGTGATCGTAGACGCCTGAGATTTTTTAATACGGCGAGATAATTATTGAGCCGTTATGGCCACCGAAACCGAAATTATTTGAAATCGTTGGACCTGGCTTCCACTCACGCGGTTTGCCAACAACGATGTCGACTGCCATTTCTGAATCAATGACCGTTGTATTTGCTGTTGGTGGGATCAACTTATGTTCAAAAGACAGTAAAACCGCAGCCGCTTCAAGGGCACCAGCGGCTCCGAGCGGATGACCAGTTACGCCCTTAATAGAGGTCATCGGTGGAGGAGTGTTGCCGAATATTTTTGCCACTGCTTGCGCCTCAGCGGCATCATTTAGTGGTGTCGAAGTTCCGTGGGCGTTGACCTGCTTGATGTCATTTGGTGACAAACCGGCGTCGGTTAAGGCGAGTTGCATGCATGCTGCGGCACCAACACCGCCAGGTGACGGCGCAGTTATGTGATGTGCGTCGGCATTGCTACCAGCACCAACTAACTCACCAAGAATTGTTGCACCTCGTTTGATCGCCAAATCAAGTCGCTCTAAAACGAATACTGCTGCGCCTTCGCCGAAAATGAAGCCATCGCGTGTTGCATCAAATGGTTTGCTGACCATCGTCGTTGATAGCGCGGTCATGTTTTCGAAACCAGCAACTGCGGTAATGGTTGCCGCTGACTCCGAGCCACCAGAAATTACTGCGTCACACATGCCCCACGAAATCTGACGCGCTGCGTAACCCAGTGCATGAGTAGCAGCGGCACACGCCGTACAAATGGTCTCGGCTGGGCCTTGAAAACCGTAACGCATCGAAATTGCTGCACCCGATGCATTTGACATCATCATTGGAACCAAGAACGGTGAAACTCTCTCTTGGCCCTTGGCTACTCGAACTTCAACTTGACCTTCTAAAGTTCGAAGACCTCCGATGCCTGTTCCAAAGATCGTGCCGATTCGCGACCGATCGTAAGGCAGATCACCTGATTGCTGCAGAGCCTCTTGTGCAGCAGCGAGTGCGTACTGTTCGCATCGATCCGCACGACGCATTTCTTTTGGACCCGCGAAATAGGGCGTGGCATCCCAATTTTCGATCTCGACTTTATGCGAACCCCTTAATCCAGGGCCGAGTAGACCCTTCCAGAAGTTTTGCTTGCCGACTCCACAGGGGGCCACAACGCCGTATCCAGTAATTGCAACTCGATGTCCTGCGCCTTGCATAAATTAATTTGCTAGAAAATCAGGAGACTTTCGAGGTCACGAGGTTGAACGCTTTGCCGACTGTGTCGACACCTTCAAGATCGCTCTCTGGCACCGAAATGCCGAACTCTTCTTCGAGTGCCATGACAAACTCAACAAGATCAAGACTGTCTGAGCCCAGGTCTTCTTTAAATTTTGCTTCAAGGGTCAATTTGCTGGTATCAACTGCCAAAACTTCAACAGCGCATTTTTTAAATCGATCAAATAGTTGTTGGTCCATATGGCAAGTCTAGTGCCCCATGCCTAAACCGCCATCCACTGGAATTACTGCTCCAGTGATGTAAGCCGCATCTTGGGATGCAAGGAAAGCAACCGCTGCTGCAATCTCTTGCGTAGTCGCGATGCGACCAAGCGGAACTGCGTCGATCATTCTGGCTCGCTGCTCATCAGTGAGGGCGGCGGTCATATCGGTTTCAACCGGACCAGGTGCGACGACATTGACGGTTATTGAACGCGACCCAAGTTCACGCGCCAGTGAGCGGGCGAGACCGACTAGGCCTGCCTTTGATGCCGCGTAATTAGCCTGACCAGCCGAACCTAAAAGCGCGACCACGGAAGACATCAAAATTATTCGTCCAGATTTCGCGCGCAACATTCCTTGAGTCGCACGCTTACATACGCGATATGCACCCGATAAATTTGCATCAATCACCGAAGTGAAATCGTTCTCATTCATTCGAAGTAGAAGCAAATCTTTTGTGATGCCTGCATTCGAGACAAGAACCTGTACCGCGCCAAATTTTTCTTCAACCGCAGCAAACGCGGCGTCAACTTCAACCTGCGAAGTCACGTCACATTTGATTGAGAAAAAATCGTTTGTTGGCTTGGTGCTGTTGTAAGTAATCGCGACTTTGTCGCCCAGACTTTGAAAATGTTGCGCGCATGCAAGGCCGATTCCCCTAGAACCACCAGTAATTAGCACCACGCGACTCACGGTTGCCTCCATTTGATGACTGCACTGGCTGCAGTCATGCCTGCACCAAAACCAACCAACAACACATTGTCACCATTCTTTAGACGATTGGTATCCGCGGCTTCAAATAGTGCAAGTGGAATAGAAGCCGATGATGTATTGCCGGTCTCGTTGCCAACCCACGAAACTTTGCTCATTGGGATTTCTAATCGCTTGCAGGCCGCTTCGATTATTCGAATATTGGCCTGATGAGGGGCAACAAGCGCGATTTCGCTTGTTGTCAATCCTGCAGCCAATAAAGATTTCTCAGCCGAGTCAACCATGATTCGTACTGCACGTCGAAACACCTCTTTGCCTTCCATATACAACGTTCCGCCGATTTCTGCATAAAGGAGATCTTCTAGCGAACCATCAGCATCGATATCCCAACCAAGTAATTGGCCTGGGCCATCAATAGCCTCGATCACCGCTGCCCCTGAACCGTCGGCAAAAAGTATGGCCGTATTTCTATCTTTCCAATCGGTGATTCTAGAGAGCGTGTCGGTGCCGATTACTAAAACCTTTTTAAGACCAATCGCAAGAAGTCCGTGACCCGCGACAAGCGCATAAACAAAACCAGAACAGGCTGCGTTCACATCGAATGCACCACATCGCAGACCTAATCCGTGTTGAACGGTGGCACTTGTTGCTGGCACAGTTCGGTCTGGGGTAGTGGTGGAGAGAATTAATGCATCAATCGTCGACGGGTCAACGCCCGACATTTCAATTGCTTTGCGCCCCGACTCGATTGAGAGGCTCGCTGTCGTGCCGCCAATATGTCGTCTCTCGATTCCAGTTCGCTCACGAATCCATTCGTCGGAAGTATCAAGAGTTTTTTCGAGGTCGGCGTTGGTCACCACCTTTTCTGGTAGCGCCCGACCCCAACCAGTGATTACTCCGGTCACGGCAGATTTTGGAATTATCGGCATCGCTGAAGCCTAAATAGTCCGAAGCCAGGCGATTGGTTGATGTGCCGTAACTCTTTCACCTTCAACGCTGATAAAATTTTGTAGCACACCGTCGAACAGAGATCGAACCTCGTGATCGCCAACCATCCCCAACACATCTCCAACGTTAATCCGTACGCCATCAGTGAGCGATTTTCTCGGCACGAAAACACCTGCACTTGGGCTTACAACAAGTCGCTCAACAGCGAAAAGATGTTCACCTTCATGCAACGTTGGTGTCGGCTTTGCCGATTCACCTATCCACTCAATTAATTTATCTAGTTCATCGGGAGTCGAAATACTCAGCGTGCGCGCGGTGTTAATGGTTCGTTTCGCCATGCCCGTAAGCACACCGCCAGGACCGAGTTCAACGAAACTATTGATGCCACTTTCAGACATCGTCAATAGACATTGTCTCCAACGAACTGGACTCGACAACTGAGCAGACAAAAGTGTCGACCACTCGTTACCGAGGTTGTGTGCTTTGGCGTCAACGTTTGACACGATGGGTACATCGCTGTCACGAGGCTTGGCGGCGGCAATTGCTTCACGAAGTCGGTCGCGTGCACCACTCATAAAGGGCGTGTGAAAAGCCCCAGATACGGGCAACGACATAATTCGTTTTGCGCCGATCTGTTTTGCATGATCGCTTGCGAGTTCGACACCTTGAACCGAACCAGCGATCACAACTTGGCCCGGCGCATTGAAGTTCGCAATCCAAACATCGCTGTCGGCGCGACGACACGCAGTTTCCACATCTTCGTCCTCAAGACCCAGTACCGCTGCCATCACTCCTGGTGAAGTTTGGCCTACCTCATGCATTGCGGCCGCACGCTCAATTACCAATCGAACTCCGTCATCAAAGCCAAGAGCGCCGTTGGCAGTAAGCGCTGTGTATTCACCCAGCGAATGTCCAGCGCAAAGACTTGGCTCAAAGCCGAGACGCTCAACAGCGTCAAGCACCATCAGACTTGAAACGAAAGTCGTTAGTTGGGCATTACGCGTGTCTTTCAATGTTTCAGCGTCGGCGCTGAGCAGTAGATCACCGATATCGCGGCCAGCAATTTCGGA
>CAXNFV010000066.1:0-5901 GCA_964201675.1 Ilumatobacteraceae bacterium
AAACTCGACCAAGCGAGAATCTACGCGGCTTGCAATATCTCTGAGCCAAATCGGCGGATGCGACGACACCATGAAATGCTAGGCCGAGTTACTCCTGGGCAAGACCTTTTACAACTTCTTCGATTTTAAGTTTTGCATTGCCGATTCGCTCTCGACATAACTCAATTAGTTGAGATGCCCGTTGTACATGAGATGCGAGTTTGTCGACATCGACATCATCCTCTTCAAGTTCAGCCAAGATCGCCTCAAGTTCTTCTAAGGCTTGTGCATAACCAATCGACTCATCACGTTTACTTTTTGCCATTTGTTTTGCCTTTCGTTGAAATTTCTTGAACCGTGCTGGTTGCCGACCCGTTTGCAAAAGTCGTCACTAGTTTGTCACCAGCTTTGAGTTTTGTTGCATCTTGCACAACGCCACCTAAGGCATTGCGAGTAATACTCCAACCACGGGCCATGGTGTTGACTGGGTCAAGCAATCGCAGACGATCTGCCAAAGCATTCAATGACCTTTTTTCTAGACGTAAAATCTCAGCCGGGCGATGTTTGATGCGTTGCGCCGTCATTGCCAATCGTTTACTCGCACCAGCAAGCGCATCCAAAACTTTGCTACTAATCTGATTTGCTCGCTCGGTTAATTGACTTGAAGATGCCTCAAGTTCACGCATCGCAAACGTAGCCACACCGGCCCATGCTTCTTCTGATGCGTCAACGAATTCTTTAACTCGCTCAACAAGTGCAGTAGCACAAGCCGTCGGGGTTTTATGAAATTGATTTGCTACTTCATCAGCGACGCTCAAATCTATTTCATGACCGATGCCAGTTATAACTGGCAGACGACAGTTGGCGATGGCAGTTGCAATTTGTACCGAGTCAAAAGCCATCAAGTCATTTTTTGACCCGCCGCCACGAACAACCATTAATACATCCAAATCTTTTCTAACATCGAGACTCTTGAGTGCGGCAACGACTGATTTGACCGCATCTTCACCCTGCACACGAGCATCGTGAACAAAGATCGTGAAGCCGATTTGGGAATCCTTAAAAGTCTTGAGCACATCGGCGTGTGCCGCGCTTCCAATGCTTGTAACTATGCCGACTCGTAGCGGCACGAGCGGCATTTCGACTTTACGGTTGGCGTCGTATAGGCCCTTAAGTTTTAGTTGGCGAACGATTTCTTCGCGTTGGGCGATCAGATCGCCGAGCGTAAACCTCGGATCAATTTTTGAAATCTTGATACTGAATCGACCATTGCCCGGGTATAGATCTGGTTCACCGAATACTTGAACTTTTAGACCATCTGCGAGTTGCAAACCACTATCGGCCAACATGGTTTGCATTGCCGAATAGACGCCCTGCCAAATAGATGCACTGAGCACGGCTTTCTTGTCACCGTCATTATCAACCAGCGTGAAATATACATGGCCAGGCACCTTCATCTCTTGAATTTCGCCGTGAAGCCAGACTCCGCGACCGAAGCGTTTTTTAACGGTTTGATTTACTTGGGCGATGAACTCGCCGACCGAAAGAGATTCTTGACTGGCTAGTGAACTTGCTGGTTCACCAGCCAGACCATTAGTGCTGTCATCAAATAGAGACTCGCCAAGGGTTTGTTTATCTTTCATTAGTCACAACACCAAAAGTTTGTAATACGATTAGGGCTCACATGAAACATGTCTTAAATAGTAGACGCAAGATGCTGATTGCTATTTTGATTGCTGCTTCACTCGCGAGCGCCTGCAGTGAACGAATAATTATTGGTTCATCGAAAGACAGGGCCAAGATCGAACCAACAACGACATCGTTACCAGCAGACACAAGCACAACTTCAAGCACCGCACCAACGCCTGAGTTCACCGGTCAAATTAAATGGAGTGGCTGTAACGACAACAGCAGCGGCGAGTCTAAGGCCGATATTCAATGCGGAACTTTAGAAGTGCCTTACGACTATGCCAATCCAACTATCGGATCATTTAAGTTGTTTCTAATTCGAAACCTGGCTTCAGATCAAACAAATCGAATCGGTTCAATGTTGGTCAACCCAGGTGGCCCTGGCTTTGGTGGCTCGAGTGTTGCCAAGGACGCGCAGTATTACTTCAGTGCCGAATTGCTTGATCGTTTCGACATCATCGGCTGGGATCCACGTGGAACTGGCAAGACATCCCCGGCAGTCGATTGCATCGACCAATACGACGAATATTTCGGGATGGATTCTCCTCCGGATACTCCTCAAGAAAAACAAGCAATCGTCGATGCAAGCCAGAAATTCAATGATCAGTGTGAAAAAAACAGTGGACCAATCTTGCCTTATATTTCAACACGCTCATCTGCCCAGGACATTGATTCAATTCGCAGCGCACTTGGTGAAGAGAAAATAACTTACTTTGGATTTTCATATGGTTCAGAACTTGGCGCGACTTGGGTAACGATGTTTCCAAATACTGTTCGGGCGGCTGTTTTAGACGGCGCATCTGACACGAATGCAACCTCCTTAGATCAAGGCCTCGCTCAGGCAAAAGGTTTTGAGATGCAACTGGATACATTTCTAGCGAATTGTTCAGCCAGAGAGTCTTGTGCTTTTTATAACGACGGTAAATCTGCCGAGGCGCTCGACGAACTTCTCTTAAATATCGATGCTGCACCTCTAGTAGTTAGTTCAGATAGAACACCAGTCACCCAAGGTGTGATGTTTACCGCACTTGCTCAAGCCATGTATTCAGACGCCCTTTGGACTCAACTCGAGCGGGCACTTGCTGACGCCGCATCAGGTGATGGTGCTGGATTGCTCGCCCTCAACGACGAGTATTATCAACGCAAACCAAACGGAACTTACGGCAACGAACTTGAAGCATTTATTGCAATTTCGTGTCTTGACGATCCTGGTCCGATTGGTATCAAAGCAGTTGACGCTCAAATACCAATTTTTACTAAAGCAGCAAAGAGATTTGGTCCAGGTTTTGCATATGGATACTCATGTGCGCTTTGGCCAGTAAAGCAAGCGGAACGAGTTGTCGTTACGGGCAAAGGTGCAGGACCAGTGATTGTGATCGGCACAACTGGCGACCCAGCGACACCTATTGAGTCGTCACGCAAAGCCGCAAAAGCACTAGAGCAAGGTATTTTTCTCACCGTGAAAGCCGATCAACACACTGGATATGGGCTCAATGAATGCGTCGTTGATGCAGTCGACACCTATCTAATTGATTTAGTTGTTCCAAAAAATGACAAGGTCTGCTGATCAGTCTGCAGTTTGTTAAAACCAAATCAACGGCGCGAAACAACTTTGTCGACACCCATTGCCGTTGCCACGGCCAAACGACTTGCGACAACTTCTGTCTGCATTCTCGCGCCAGTTGAATCAGCAAGCCTTGTCATCATTTCAAAATTTGCAATCACAGCTGCCGCATCAATAGCTACAGCAAGACCCGCGACATTAATTAGATCGTTGCGGGTCTTGGTTAGTTCTGACAAGTCAAACTCGGTGGCGGCCGTCGCGAAATCAACTAGTTCGCGTGCAAAACTAACTTCTACGCCGCCACTTGCATTTTGAACATTTTTTAAATTGACTTCTAATCCTTGTTCAGTGCCGCTCCAACTGAGCATGCTGGCATGTGAAGTTGTTCAATAAAAACATTCGCGCTGTTGTGATACACGAGTTGCGACGAGCTCCATCTGCACACGTGAAAGCGTGCCGCGAGTCCAATGCGGATCGATCATTTCTTTATCCGGAATATATTGTGCGTCAGCCATAGCCCAAATCACGCGATTAGTTTCTGGCACCGCGGTGAATGCTTGCACCACTGCCGCGTTTTTGTCGGCCGGCCCAATAACGGGCACCCAGTTCAAAGTTGCATCAACCACATTGGCAGGTTTTATTCTCGATGGTTCACCGGGCATTGCTGGCGCTAATTCTGGAATACCAAGATCTAACACTCGACGAAAAGATAGAACCGTCGCCACAGTACAAACAACGCCACACAATTCAACAAAAGCCAACGGTTCAATTTCTTGGGTGACTCGTTGATACCAGTCATTCGTCAAAGTTGCGGCGTGCCGAGCAATTCTGTAAACCGCATCATGCGCGGCACTCGATGCGAAATTTATTTGTAAATCGTTTGCTGAAACTGTCGAAGCCGCAACCCACGGTGGCGAAGGCTCAGCCTTGCTGACTGCCAACACCGCCGTAAGTGCGAGTTCGCGTCTTTGTGCGCCCGACCACCAGGTGCCAGGTTGCGATAGTGCCGACCATGATTGTTCATGCGCGAAAACCAAATCTGCACGAACATCGCTGATCGAAACAGTAATCAAACTCATTACCTGCTCACATTAGACGCATCTAAAAAATTTCTAAAATGGCGGAAGGGGTGGGATTTGAACCCACGGTGGGCCTAAACCCACGACGGTGTTCGAGACCGTTCCATTCGTCCGCTCTGGCACCCTTCCGTGTTCAAGGCTACCGCCGAGCGCTAATTAGTTTTTGTGTCGCGCAGGCTTTTAAATAATTCGGTCAAAACTTCTGCGCACTGAACAGCCATGACGCCATGAACAACTTTTGGATGATGACTCAGTCGTGGATCAGTTGCGATGTTGTACAGGCTGCCAAACGCACCAGCTTTTAGATCGGCGGCACCAAACACGACAGCACTGATTCGCGAATTGACAAGAGCACCCGCGCACATCGTGCACGGCTCGAGTGTCACCACGAGTGTGCATTCTTCGAGTCGCCAACGTCCCAATAAATTTGCTGCATCACGCAAAGCCAAAATCTCGGCGTGCGCCGTCGGGTCGTTGCGAAGTTCGCGCTCATTGTGTCGCGACGCAATGATCACATCATTATGAATCACAATCGCTCCAACCGGAACATCATCGTGCGCGAGAGCGAGCCGCGCTTCAGCCAGCGCAAAATTCATCGCATCGTCATTGTTGATCATGGCGGAGGGGGTGGGATTCGAACCCACGGAGACTTGCGCCTCACACGCTTTCCAAGCGTGCCGATTCGGCCGCTCTCGCACCCCTCCAAATCGCCCAAACAATGTGAACTGTTCGGCGTTGGCAGGCTATCTGAGCACCGCTGTAACGATTAACTAGCGCGATCAACGAAAACGAATAGCGAAATGCGGATTACAGAATGGGGATATCGTTAAGCAACCGTTTCCGTCGAGTGAGGTGGCGGCCGGGTCCTGTGCAACGAGTGCCCGAGAATCAGGTCAGAGCCGGAAGGCAGCAGCCTTCATCGGAGCCATTCGAGTGCCGCAGATCGCCTGGTCGTCACTTCAGTCGGCGGAAACGATAAACGTTTGGAAACAAATCTGACTTCAGCATCGACAGCCATTCCAGAAGTTTCAGTGTTGATGACTTGTTACAACGCCGCGTCAACGATTCACCAAAGTGTGAACAGCATCATCGGCCAAACTTTCACCAACTGGGAACTTGTCGTAGTCGATAATTGCTCGACTGACGACTCTTTGGCTGTTGTTAAAAATTTAAATGACGATCGCATCAAAATTATCGCACTCGACAAAAATCATGGCCGAACACCAGCACTGGCGATTGCACTAGATCATGCTCGCGCAGAATTTGTCGCGATTCTTGACGCCGATGACATTTCGAGCCAAGATCGCTTGCAACAGCAATTTGACTTTCTGACCAGCAACAAAAATATCGTTGCCATTGGAAGTTGGTATCGCAACATCGATCAACACGGAAACCTGATAAACGAAGTAAAAACGCCAACTACGAGTGTCGATGTCATACGACAGATGGCCTCAGATAACCCAATTGTTAATTCGTCGGCAATGTTCAGAGCTGAAAGCGCCCGTGCAGTTGGTGGCTATAACCAGAAATATCTATACGCACAAGATTTCGCACTTTGGCTTTCTCTAGCACATGTTGGCGAGTTCGCAA
>CAXNFV010000067.1:0-5780 GCA_964201675.1 Ilumatobacteraceae bacterium
TCAAGGCGACTTCGGCAAAATTTACTTTTCTGGCGGCACCGAAGAAGTTTCAGATCACCTAAAAGAAGCGATGCCGAGATCGTTGTTGTTAATGCTTTATACGCAGATTTTGGCTCTTGTTATAGCGGTACCGTTGGGCGTGCTCTCGGCATATCGTGCAGGTCGTCGAGCCGACAAAATAATCAGCAACTCGTTGTTTGCATTGCAATCAGTCCCCGGTTTCGCGATTGCCTTGATACTTGTGATTTTTCTCGGTGTCAAGTTTGGCTGGCTGCCTACTTTGGGGTACGCGCCGATCTCCGATGGCATTTGGGAGCATTCAAAGCACATGATCATGCCTGTAATTAGTTTGAGTCTTGGACTCATTGCGACTTATACACGACTGTTGCGTGCCGACATGATTGCTGCACTTCGTGAAGACTACGTGACGATGGCGGCGTCAAAGGGCTTGAGTGACCGTCGAATTTTGTGGCGTCATGTGTTACGTCCGTCAAGCATGACGCTGATGACCTCAGCGGCACTCAGCATGGGCGGTTTGATCGGTGGGGCAATTGTGATCGAAAGTATTTTTGCGACATACGGTGTCGGCTTTGAAATATTTGCTGCGATTTCTGGTCGCCAGTACATTGCACTGCAATCATCCGTTGCGGTGATTGCGCTGTTTTACGTGTTCTTCAACTTGGTTGTTGACATAGCTTCGGGTTTTGTTGACCCTCGTACTCGAGATCGGAGAGTAAATGCGTAAGTTCACGAAACCGACTTGGTTTGCTATTGGTTGGCTTGGTTTAATGATGTTCTTTGCGTTGTTTGGCTGGTTGTTGCCGTTGAAGTCATGGAGTTACGTATACGAAGACGACCTTGAAGTCGGTTTGTTTTCTAGTGGGCATCTGTTTGGCACTGATAGCAACGGGTATGACTTATTGTCGTCGGTTGTGGCGGGTACGCGGATGTCGATTTTTATAGCGATTGCTGCCGTCGGTTTAGGTGGTTTGATTGGCAGCGTTCTCGGAATTTTTTCAGCGTATTTGCGCGGCAAAGTCGACACAGTCATGGTGACGATTTTCAATGTGGGTCTTTCGGTGCCGAACCTAGTTTTGGCGCTGGCACTCGTATCGGTTTTGGCGACCAATCTTGACATCAACCAAGCAGTGCCCACTTGGCGCCGCGTAGTGGTGTTGATTATGTCGCTGACCATCGTGTTGATCCCGATTCTTGGTCGAATCGCGCGCGGCGCGACACTGTCGTGGACCAGCCGCGAATTTGTGACTGCTGCTCGAAGCATGGGCATGAAAGATTCAAAAATTATTCTTCGACACATCGTGCCCAATGTTTTGCCGGCGCTCATCGCTGTTGCGTTTTTGGCCGTGGGCGTTGTAATTATCGCTGAAGCGTCGCTTTCAATTTTGGGTGTGGGTATACCTGACGGTGCAAGTTGGGGTGGCATGATTGCGCGTGGTCGCAACGACCTTGAATATGCGCCGCATGTTTTGTATGTGCCGATTGTGTTCTTGGCACTTACCGTAATTTCGACGAACCATCTCGGCGATGTCGTGCGTTCAAAACTTGACAGTCGTGAGGCCAAAGTATGAGTTCGTTATTGAGTGTTAAAAACATGTCGATTAATTTCGACACACCCCGTGGTTCGCTTGAAGCAGTGCGTGATGTAGACATCGAGATACCTGCCGGCACGAGCGTTGGCGTTGTCGGCGAATCTGGTAGCGGAAAGACCGTGATGTGTCGCGCTGCGATGGGTTTGCTGCAAGGCAGCAATGTAAAGCGCTCGGGCACGGTCGTTTTTGACGGGCACGAGTTAACTGCCATGAGCAAAGAAGAAGTTCGAAATCTCTTTGGCTCAGGCATGGCGATGATTTTCCAAGATCCAATGACTGCCTTGAACCCAGTGCGCAGAATCGGCTCGCAACTCTCTGAGGGCTTGCGAGTGCGGCTCGGTATGAGCAAAGCAGATGCTTTAGCACGCAGTAAAGAGTTGCTCGAGCTTGTTCGAATACCTAATGCTGCTGCGGTTTTGAAGTCGTTTCCGTATCAGTTGTCGGGTGGCATGCGTCAGCGCGTGATGATCGCAATCGCAATCGCATGTAATCCAAAAGTTTTGTTTGCTGACGAGCCAACAACTGCACTCGACGTAACGGTGCAAGCACAGATTTTGCAGTTGTTGCGTGAACTGCGTGAAGACTTGAAGATGTCGATGGTTCTTGTTACGCACGATTTGGGCGTGGTTGCGGGCAACACTGACTATGTGGCAGTTATGTATGCAGGCGAAGTTGTTGAATATGCGCCAACAAAGAAATTATTTGCCGACATGAGAATGCCTTATACCGAGGCATTGCTCGAATCGATTCCGAAAGTTGATCACAAGTCAGGCACTCGCCTGGCAGTTATCGAAGGTCGACTACCCAACCCAACTGATCGTGGAGCAGGTTGCAGTTTTGCACCGCGTTGCAAATATGCACAAGAGAAGTGCCATAAAGAGCATCCAGAATTGAAAAAAGATCCTGATGGCCATCTTTATCGATGCTGGTTTCCGATCGGAGAGGCGAACTAATGGCTGGCTCAGGCACAGCCCACATGCGCAACACCGTTGATGCGGTGTTGACAGTGCGCGATTTGACTGTTGAGTTTCGTGTCGCCAAAGACAAGATCGTTAAAGCAGTATCTGGTTTAAGTTTTGACGTAATCAAAGGCGAAACTTTGGCGATAGTTGGTGAGTCTGGCTGTGGCAAGACAACTTTGGCTCGTGCTGTGTTGCAACTTCCGCCACCAAACTCGGGTGAGGTCGTGCTTGATGGCACCGATTTGACACTTTTGCCAAAAGAAAATTTGCGTTCAGCGCGAACTTCGATGCAGATGATCTTTCAAGATCCGATTTCGTCTCTTGACCCGCGAATGACCGTGCATCAGTTGCTTGACGAACCGCTTGAAATTTGGGATCGTGGCACACGAGCCGAGCGTGACGAGCGGATTAACAATCTGCTGAACAATGTTGGTCTTGAACCTGAACTGGTTCTGAACCGTCGCTCATATGAGTTTTCAGGTGGTCAGTGTCAGCGCATCAGCATTGCTCGCGCACTTGCGCTTGACCCACGAATGTTGATCTGTGACGAGCCGGTTTCGGCGCTAGACGTGAGTATTCAAGCGCAGATTTTGAACCTGTTACAAGATATGAAAGACCGTTTCGGTTTGACGATGATTTTTATCTCGCACGACTTAGCCGTGGTCAAGGCGGTCAGCAATCGCGTGATGGTGATGTATCTCGGCAAAATTTGCGAAGTTGCACCACCAGATGCTTTGTATAACAAGCCAGCGCATCATTACACACGGGCTTTGCTTGACTCGGTGCCGATTGCTGATCCGACACGTCAAAGGGTGACCGAATTGCTGCAGGGCGAACCACCGTCACCAATGAACCCACCATCGGGTTGTCGGTTTAGAACTCGCTGTGCCGCAGCGTCTGTGCTTTGCGCCGAACAAGAGCCACAATTGCGCGAGGTCTCGCCAGGTCAATTCGTGGCCTGCCACCATCCAATCGTTTAATTTTTTAAGCGAGTTCTGATACGTAATTTAGCTGGGCTTGTCAAGTAGGGTCATGAGGTCTAATCCCCCAACTTGAAGGAAAAATACTTAATGAAAAAGTTATTCACTACTCGTGGCAAGATTTCTGCCGTTTTGGCGGTTGCTCTTGTTGCATCATTCAGCCAAGTTTCATCTAGCGGTGCTTCTGTGGCAGACACACCAAAGCGTGGCGGAAACATCAAGGTCGGCATTTTCGACACTTTTCCAGGCTTCTGCACAGGTGACAACTTGGCGAACTCGGCCTTGATGGGTGCCCGCTCAATTTATGAAACATGGGTTGAGCAACGAAACGACGGCAAAATTGTGCCGTATCTGCTCAAGTCATTTGAAGGAAGTGCTGATTTTAAAACTTGGAATCTTGTCGTTCGTGACGGAATCAAATTTCATGACGGTACACCGCTTGATGGCACCGCGCTGTTGTTGAACTTGCAGGCTTTTCGAGGTGCACTTTATCTCAATGGTTTAATCGGTAGGACGCCGAAGTCACCGTCGTCAGGCACGGGTGCGGGAGCGCTCGCAAACTTGACCGATGTTGTCCAGACCGGAGCAATGTCGGTGACCGTGAAACTTTATAACGCAGAAGCAAACTTTCCTGAAACTCTTTTCGGGTCAGGTCGATTTATGGCGCGGTCGGTCGGTCAATTGACAGGCTCGACTTGTTCGACAGTGCCGGTCGGTACTGGTGCGTTCAAATATGTTTCGCACAAGTTGACTGAACTTGTTGTCGCGAAAAACGAGAGCTACTGGCGCAAAGACGCCAAGGGTGGCGCGTTGCCATACCTTGACGGCATTACGTTTTCATTCGTAAACGAAGCGGCAGCACGCGTTAGCGGCGTGAAGAGTGGTTCGGTTGCAGCGGCGATGTTTTCGTCAAACGGTGAAGCCAAGCAAATCCTTGCACTTCAAAAAGAAAAGAAGTTAACTTCGATCATTTCACCGATGGATTATTACCCATCTCTTTGGTTGAACCACAAGATCGCACCTTTCAGCAGCAAGAATGCTCGACTTGCGTTCTCGCACTCGCTTGATCGCGCAAAATGGTTGAAAGTTCGTCAGAGAGGTCTGGGTGCTGTTCCTGAGTCAATTGTTGGACCAAACAACATCATGTTCAACAAGAAGGGCTACGCAGGCTATGACCTGAAAAAGGCCAAAGAATTCACAGCCGCTTACACAAAAGAGACTGGCAAGACGCTCGAATTCAGTGCTCCTTACGACGCAGCGTCGGCTGACTCGACTGCCGATGCGCAGTTGTTTAAAGAAATGTGTGAGGCAGCCGGAATGAAGGTCAATCTGTTGTCAATTACGACTGCAGAACTTATTCAAAAGACCTTCCCGAATCAGTTGCAAATGGTGCCGCTGCTATTGATGGAAGGAACAGGCACAGCCTTTATTGTTCCATTCATCGTCAGTGATACATCGGGTGGCAACCCCGCGCACTTCTTGCGCGGTGCAGCCAAGCTCTCACCGGCTCTTGCTGGCCTGCAAGTTTTCTACAGCATCTTGAACATCTCATCATTCAAAGATGAAGTGAGTGAGAACTTGTTGTTTGCAGCACGAGCTGAGCCAAACAAGGTGAAGGCGCAGAAACTTTATGCGCAAGCAACCGAGCAACTGCAAAATGAAGCACGCATGACGAACATCAATTTCACGCAGTATTCGCTGACCTACAACAAACTTGGTGGTGTCGGAACTTTGGGCCTTGCAGCGGGTGGACCTCGTCGCTTGGTAACTAACTTCGGTATCGACTGGACAGGCGTTTGGTCAACTAAGTAAAACCAAGTAATTACGCGTAATTCGTAATTGTTTTTTAAAAGGGGTGGTGGTGCGAAAGTGCCACCACCCCTTTTGATTTAATCCTTAATCAGTCGCCAGATCGTTGCAGTTGACATTGCAGCAAGCAGCATTTTTATTAAGTCGCCAATTAGAAATGGCGCGACGCCCAAGCCGATCGCATTTTTGTCGCCGGTTGCAACCGCAATGTTAAGCGAATGAGCAAGCCAAACTGCACCACATGTGTAAATAATTGCTGAACCGAGCAACATTGCAGGCAATGACGTTATGAATTTGCGGTCATGCTTTAGTTCGGCGAGATGACCTACGGCTGCGGCAGCCAAGATAAAACCAATCATGTATCCCATGGTTGCGCCGGTGCCGGCACTCCAGCCACCTGTTGCATTCGAATAAAACGG
>CAXNFV010000068.1:0-5770 GCA_964201675.1 Ilumatobacteraceae bacterium
TTATGCGTACTTCAAAAGAATTACGACTACGAAACCGATCAGCGCAAGCGCCTCAGTGAACGCAACACCGAGAAACATCGTGGTACGAACCATGCCTGCTGCTTCTGGTTGACGAGCCATTGATTCAATAGCGCTTCCGAAAATAAGTCCGATGCCAATGCCCGGTCCGATTGCGGCAAGACCGTAGGCGAAACCTGCGGAACCTGCAGCAGCAATGTTCTTCTCGTCGCCAGTTGCGGCTTCAGCAGCCGCCTTGACGATCTTTGATAGTGCTTCCATTTTTTTGTGTCTCCTGTCTGGTTGTTATTAATTATTTACTTAATGTTCTGGATGTACTGCGCCGGCAATGTATACCGCCGCGAGAATCGTAAAAATATACGCCTGCAAGAATGCAACCAACACTTCAAATCCGGTCAAAAAGACCAACATGAAGAACGGAAACACTCCAATTGGAATCAAAATTTTGTCTCGGGCTTGAAACAGCGCCTCACTCAACAAAGCGAAGATCACGAGTAATAAGTGACCGGCCAACATGTTGGCGAAAAGACGCACAGCAAGCGAAAATGGGCGAATGATCAGAGTTGAAATCAATTCAATCGGCGTAATCAAAATATAAAGAGCTTTCGGCACGCCCGGTGGAAACATCAAATTCTTGAAATATCCGATGGGGCCTTGGTGTCGAATGCCTTGGGCGTTGAAAACAACCCAGACCAACACGGCAAGAAACATTGGTATCGCCATGCGGGCAGTCGCTGGCATCTGAATAAACGGAATGATGCCGGGCACATTGCACAGATAAACGAACAAAAACAGCGTCAGCAAAAATGGTGTCCAACCCAAACCATCGCGTCCCATCGTTTGCATGATGATGTTGTTCTCGATGAACTCAACAATCACCTCAGCAAGATTGCGTGTGCCTTTTGGTGCCACTTTCGGATCTTTGCGCGCCGCCAGTAGAAAAATTAATGAGCCAATTACTGCGGCTGCAATCGCAATGAGACCTACTTTGTTTAAACCAGGCACAACATCGCGCCAGCGCAACAACTCGTTGATCGGTGGAAACTCAAACGACAAAATACTGCTGATCATCATCTTGAAATACTTTCAGTTAAGTGTGCTGATTTATGTTCTTTAAGTTTTTTGGGCTTTAGACCCGGGTATGCAAGCGACAAAGAAACATATCGCATTTCCCAGAAAAGCAAACCAAGATGCGCCACAATAATGGTTATTCCGAGAGGCACGAATTCGACCCAACCAAGATTGCGCACCAGAAATACAGCAACCGCAACAAGACCCATCCGAAGCAAATACCCAAACATCATCATTGCCATCATCAACGCATATGAGATTCGGGCTGCATAGGCAACCATTGCTGCAGCCAAACCGAAATTACCGAACACGATCGCCAACGCGTAGGCGCATGAGTACGCGCCGTTTAAGTCCCAGATTAAAAAAGAGACAATCAACAAGACTGGTGATGCGATCAGTCCGTGCTTGATTAGGTCACGCGCAAGCGCAGCCTCAGGCGCCGGCCCCGTATCGTGCATCGACAAAATCGAAATCTTTGTGTCTGTATCAATCGCCATCATGTACTACTTCTCTGCCAAAACTTCCGCACCGCGCATGTGGCTTGTCGCCGACTCGCGGCGCTTTTTTTCTTGTCTCTGCATATCGATGTCGTAGACATACCAAAGTCGCGTAAAACTGCCCAGCATCGAAAACATAGTGCACACGATGATGAGCAATGGTTTTGTTCCAAAAGCGTTATCCAACATCAATCCGATTATGAAAAACACCCCGACACTCACGGCAATCTCGACGCCTCTGCCCAGCGAGTCTTGCGACGAAGGCGCAACGCGCGCGACCGGCTTACGAGTTGGAAAAATTTTCAACGCAATCCTCAAAATTAATTACTTAGGCAGAAACACCTAACGCTTGTGAACAAAGATACAAACTATCCGCATTGGGCGATTAACGCAAACCTACGCAAACTGACGAGAACTAACTCGGTCACAAGCAAAACTAATTTCAAGTTTGCAGGTCGATTTGCTTATCGGCTTGCATTTCGGGCTCAGTTATGACTGACATTTCGGCTTGTGCCTTTGTTCTAAATAACCTACGCACGGAAATTCGATCGTTGAACCTGGTAAACCAGCCGAGTAAGGCAACTAAAAACAAAAACGGCCAAAGGTAGGTTGGGCCCTCAGAAAGCACGGGGTACAACACGAAAGCCGAGAGAAGCGCGGTCCACAACCAAAGAATTACGACGGCTCGGCGCGGCCCATGCCCTAATTTAATTAGTCGGTGATGCAGATGCCCGGTATCGGCTGTGGCGAAACCGACTCCGCTTCGTGTTCGGCGGATGATCGCGAAAAGCACATCAACGATCGGCACGCCAAGTACGAGTAACGGGATTAACAGTGGCGCCAAAAAGAAATACGTTTGACCGCCATCTGACTTCACATCAGGGCTGGCGCGACCACCGACCACGCTTGTTGAAACCGCAAACAATAAACCCAACAACAATGCACCGCTGTCACCCATAAATATTTTCGCAGGATTGAAGTTGTACGGCAAAAAGCCCAAACAGATACCAACAGTTATGATCGCGACCAACGGACCAATATTCGGCTCGCTAAGCAAACCGTTAGAACCCAAGTGACGACTGTAAACAAAAAATGCAAGGGCGGCAATCGCCACGATTCCGGCGGCGAGACCGTCGAGACCGTCGATCAGGTTTATTGCTTGGGTCATACCGAGCAACCACAAAACCGTGAAAAGCGGTATCCAGTCTCTTGACAACACAAATACATCCACGAACGGTGCTCGAAAATAAATCATCGTCACACCAAACCAAACGAGTGCGATGGCCGCAACCACAACACCGGTTACTTTCATTGGCGCAGAAACTTCGTGAATGTCATCAACAAACCCGAGCACGAAAACAATCAGTCCTGCAAAAATTACGCCAACGAGTTCAGAGTTGTTACGAAACAGCGGATCAAATCGATCCATCTGCCACGCGACGGCGATTGCAACCACGAGGGCGATAAAAAATGCAATACCGCCAACATCAGGTGTCGGTTCGGGGTGACTGCGACGCGCATCGGGCGTCGCCATCCAACCGTATTGACGGGCAAACTTAGCAACAACTGGCGTCGAAATTGCAGTCACTGCGGCTGCAACACCGCCAACAATTAAATAGCCAACAAGGTCACTCATTTTCTATGTTGGCACTACTTCTAATTGTTTGCATAAACAGGAAACTTCGCGCAGAGCTGCGCAACTTTGCCCCGAACCTCGGTGATTTTTGATGCGTCATTGCGATTTCGCAAAGTTGTCGCAATATATTCTGCGATCAGTGGCATCTCGGCTTCGCGCATGCCTTGTGTCGTCACCGAAGGAGTACCGATGCGCACACCACTCGTCACGAACGGGCTTCGTGGATCATTTGGAATCGCGTTTTTGTTCAGCGTTATGCCGGCAGTATCTAAGACAAGTTGTGCTTCTTTGCCAGTAAGTTCGGCATCAAATGGTTGCAAGTCAACGACCATCATGTGCGTATCTGTGCCGCCAGAAACAAGTCTGAATCCGTGATTTGCGAGTGCTGCTGCCAACACTGATGCATTCTTGACGATTTGATGGGCGTACTCACTGAAACTTGGTTGCATCGCCTCGTGAAACGCAACAGCCTTAGCCGCAACAGCGTGCTCTAGCGGACCGCCTTGGCTGCCAGGAAAAACTGCTTTGTCGAGGATCGGTGCAAGTTCAGCGCGACACAAAATGCAACCACCGCGTGGGCCACGCAAAGTTTTGTGCGTCGTAAATGTAACAACATCTGCAAATGGCACTGGGTTTGGATGTGCCCCACCTGCAACAAGACCGGCGATATGTGCAATATCAAACATCATGTATGCGCCAACTTCATCGGCAATTTTTTTAAATGGTTCAGGCTCAAGTCTGCGTGGATACGAAGTTGTGCCAGCAACAATTAATTTCGGCTTGTGTTCAATTGCAAGTTCGCGAATCTCGTCAAAATTCAACCGTTCATCGGTTGCGCCAACTTTGAACGAATGAAACTTGTACAAAATTCCACTTGCGTTAACCGGAGAACCATGCGTCAAGTGCCCACCATGATCGAGGCTCAAACCTAAAACCGTGTCGCCTGGTTTAAGTAGGCCGAGATACACGGCCATGTTTGCACTCGCACCGGAGTGGGGTTGCACATTGGCGTGGTCGGCACCGAAAAGTTTTTTGACTCGATCAATCGCAAGTGCCTCTACATCATCGACAACTGCGTTACCTCCGTAATAACGCTTTGTTGGATATCCCTCACTGTATTTATTTGTCAACACTGACCCAGTCGCGGCCATTACGTCTGGTGATGTGAAGTTTTCGCTGGCGATTAGCTGCAAGCCAGTTGATTGCCTAACACGCTCTTTTTCTAAAAGATCAAAAGTTGTTGTGTCACGATTCGATTCAGACGGCCAAGGCATTATTTGCTTCTTTCTTTTCGGGATGATTCAAATTCAGCAAGCTCGATTTCGTGAAGTTGCGCAACTCTCGGCGCATGTCTTCCACCTTCGAATTGCGTACTGAGAAACTTATCAACAATCTGTTCTGCAAGTTCAGGTGACACAACTCGCGCGCCGATCGAAAGGACATTTGCGTCGTTGTGCGATCGTGCCATTTCGGCCAAATAGAGATCGTTGCACAATGCGGCGCGTATACCGATGATTTTGTTGGCCGCAATCTGCTCACCTTGACCGCTACCGCCCAGCACGATACCCATATCGGCTTTGCCGTCTCGCACCGCGCGAGCAACATTTGCACAAATTTCGGGATAGTCGACACTCTGTGTTGAGTTTGTGCCGTGGTCGTCAACAGTCAGCCCTTTATTGGTGAGATAAGAAATCAAATGTTGCTTGAGTTCAAAACCAGCATGATCAGACCCAATCGCAATGCGCTTCACATTAAGGGCCATACATTCATCGTAGTTACTAAGAAATCACCCGAGTAAAGCTTGCATTTTCTTTGAAATAGCCTCACTGAGCAAATTGCTGCCAAGAATATTTAGGTGGGTTGAGTCATGGTAAATAATTTTTCCGTCTTTGAAAGGACTGCAACTGTCGGATGCGCAAATTATAGAACTCGGGTCAAAGCTCAGCACAGAATTTTCACCCACGATTTTTGACTCAACGACCTTGATCATGTTGTTACGCGAAGCTTGACTTGAAAGTTTGCGAGTACCTATCTCAATTTTTGGTCTGATCAGCGAAACATACGGATTAATAGTCACAGACGGCGGCTCATACACATTTAACACTGGAACACCTAGTGCTGTTGCTTCATCAATCATCGCACTCAGTGCCGTGCTGTATGAAGAAATTCGCTGATCTAAATATGTCGGTAAGCGTCCCGTATCTAGTGGAATTCGAAGTTCGTCTTGCATATAGCGCGTTTGAGAATTTGCAATGACTACCAATTTTGGGTACTCGCCAATATCCCCTTCGCACCAATCAGCTGCTTTTGACCAAACCTCTTGGTAAACACAACCTCGAATAAGCTCGCCCAGTCGATATTGAATGTCTTCGCACCAACTAACCCCGAGCGGTGCTCGACTCAACATTGGACAACCCGCCGTAGCCAAAACTGCAACGTCATAGCCGAGTGCATTGCCAGCTTTGATCACTCCATCTGCGTAAGCACGGGCTTGGGAGTCTCCAAACAAAAATATCTTGCCCTGTGAGTTGGCAACAGTGAATGTGCA
>CAXNFV010000069.1:0-5751 GCA_964201675.1 Ilumatobacteraceae bacterium
AAAGACCTCAAGGCCTCGTCATGCAGCGATTTTCGCCTACACCGCCGAGCCTGGAGTCATCGGTCGGGTAGAACGAACTAAACAACTATTCGGCCGAGTACTTCCTGCTCACGAAGAAGCAGAACAACGCCGAGTGCGAAGCGACTCGCTAATTGACTAGTTAATCGACTAACTGATCGACTAGTTGATTGATTAAATCGCTGGGACTTGTTGGGTGATGCAGTGAATGCCACCACCGCCGCGCGCAAGAATTTCGCCGATCTCAAGACCGACAATGTCGTGACTCGGAATGTATTCGCCAAGAAGTGCCAGCATTTCGCTGTCGGCATCGTGGCCGCAAACTGGCACGACCACCGCGTCGTTGCAAATATAAAAATTCAAATACGGCACCGCTGCGCGAATTGAATCAGTAACAACAAACGGCAAGATTGGTATCTCTCGCACGGTTAAACCTGCGGCTTTTGCAACTGCAATGTTTGCCGCACAGCGCGAATAGTCTTGCTCGTTTTTGTCGTCGCAACCTTGCATAATCACGGTCTTTGGCCCGATGAACGCGGCCACATTGTCAACATGACCATCAGTGTCGTCGTCGAGTGCCAAACCAAACGGCAGCCACACGACTTGCTGCTGGCCAAGTTCGCTGCATAAACGATTTGCGATTTGCTCGCGCGAAAGTTTTGCATTGCGGTTCGGGTTTAACAAACACTGTTCGGTCGTGATCAGCGTGCCAGCACCGTCAACATTTATTGAACCGCCTTCGAGCACCATATCAATTACTCGGGTTTTATGACCAGCATGTTTTGCCCAACGCGATGCAATCGTCGCATCTTTGTCGAATGGTACAAATTTTTCACCCCAGCCGTTGAACTGCCAGCAGGTCGCGATCAGTTCGCCATTTTCTATTACATAATTCGGCCCAGAGTCACGAAACCACGCATCATCAATTTCAAGTGCAACAACATCGACATTTTCGGCGCATGCACGACGCGCATTTGCTACATCGCTCGGGTTGGCGATAACCAAGACAGGTTCATAACCCGAAATCGTGTTGGCTAGTGCAGCGTGTGCAGTTTGCGCCTCACCCAGACGCTTGCCGTAAATTTCTGGGCGCGCTGGCCAACAAATTACGGTGCGCTCATGCCGAGAAAACTCGGCGGGCATGCTCACTGATCGAATCCGTCAAGACTCATCAGTGGTTTATACAACTCAGGTCGGCGATCGCGAAACAAACCCCAAAAAGTTCGCGCAAGTTTTTGGGCTTCAAGATCAAAACTCGCCAATAAAACCGTTTCTTCAGTGCGATTGGCTTCTGCTACTTTTTCACCGGTTGCATCACAAATAAACGAACAGCCATAAAAAGTGATTTCAGTTGCCCGACCAACTTCGCGACCCGTGCGATTTGCAGCCATCACAGGCGTCAAATTGCTGGCCGCGTGACCTTGCATCGCGCGTTGCCAATGACCAGATGAATCAAGTTCGGCATTCGATGGCTCACTGCCAATCGCGGTCGGGTAAAGCAAAATTTCTGCACCACGCAGCGTCATCACGCGCGCCGCTTCAGGAAACCATTGGTCCCAACAGATACCGACGCCGATTTTGGCGTATTTTGTTTGCCAAACTTTAAAGCCAGTATCGCCTGGACTGAAATAATACTTTTCGTTGTAGCCGGGGCCATCTGGGATATGGCTCTTGCGATATGTGCCGAGCACCTTGCCGTCAGCGTCGATGATCGCCACCGAATTAAACAAAGAATTATTGGCTCGCTCATAAACGCTGATCGGCAAAACAACACTTAACTCTTTGGCGACTTTGGCAAAATGTGCCACCGTCGGGTGCGACGACATTTCAATCGCACGATTCAGTTCGTCTGTCGTTTGATCTTTACAAAAATAATGACCCTCGAATAACTCCGGGATCAAAATAATTTGTGCGCCTTGTTTTGCGGCGCTTCGCACCAGTCGCTCAGCAGTCGCGATGTTCTCGTCAACTTCTGTCGACATCGACATCTGTAATGCGGCAACTTTGACAGTGCGCATAAGTTATTTGCCTAATTGCTCTTTGATTGCGTCAACAATTTCTGGTGAGTCTGGTGAAACTTTCGGGTTGAAACGACAAACGACTTTTCCATCGCGGCTGATCAAAAACTTTTCAAAGTTCCAGCGAATGTCGCCAGAGTGACCTTCAGCGTCGGCAACACTAGTCAGATTTTTATACAACTCGTGACGCCCAGCGCCGTTCACTTCAATTTTTTCAGACAGCGGAAACGTCACACCATAATTTGACGAACAAAACGTCTCGATTTCGCTCGCTGTACCCGGCTCTTGCGCCCCGAACTGATTGCATGGCACACCCAAAACCGAAAACCCCTGCGCCGAATATTGTTCGTGCAACGCCTCGAGCGCGGTGTACTGCGGCGTCAAACCGCACTTGGATGCCACATTGACAATAAGAGTGACTGAACCTTTTAATGAACTCAGCAGATCGCTTTCGTCGGCAAGGCTGGCAATTTTCGCGTCATAAACCGACATATTGTCTCATTTCTGTTTTGATTGTTTAGTCGTGTGGCAAGGCTACTCAAAAACCTGATACACAACACAGGTGCCCAGATCACAGTTCGACGCCAGTTTTTTCAAACGCTTCTATTCGACAACTCCGATGCACTCACGACAAAAAATAGAAACCTTGGCAACTGCCGTTCACGAACTTTGCAAATGGTGGGATATTCAAGTGCGCTCAGTGTTAGATGTGGGCGCGGGCGTCGGCTATTGGTCTAGTTGGTATCGCAAGAACCACAAACAAACCAAAGTGCTTTCTATCGATGTCAGCGAACATGCGTGCCAAAAATATGGCCACGAACTTCGCGATATCGGCGTTTGGACACCATCAAGAAAATTTGATCTTGTTATTTGTCAAAGTGTCTTGCAGTACCTTGACGATAAGTCTGCTCGGGCTGCGATCAAGAATTTGGCTCAAGCCACGAGACATATTTTATTTTTCGAAGTGCCGACCAAAACCGATTTGCGTCACAATGTCGATCGAGACGTTACAGACTTTGAAATTTTCGCGCGTTCGGGTTTGTGGTACCGAAACGAATTAAAAAAATACTTTCAACAAGCAGGTGCTGGATTATGGGTCGCGAAAACGAGCACGATTGTGCTTTATGAATTAGAGGGTGCTTCGTCTTAAGCCAAGGTTCACTTCTCGCCGTAGCCTGATTTTATGGAAACTGCGAATGCAGGCAATGCATATGATTTGGCGAAGCAGGCTGCGGAAGTTGTCGTTAAAAAATTTGGTGGCAGTCACGATGTCTTGGCGGTCTTGGGTTCGGGTTGGGCACATGCCGCATCGGTGCTCGAGGCGACCAACGAAATTTCAGTTACCGAGATTCCGGGTTTCATCAAGCCCTCGGCAATCGGACACGGCGGAACGTTAAAGAGCGTCGCGGTCGGCAAATCTAGAGTGCTGTTGCTCACTGGTCGCACACACCTTTACGAAGGTCACGGCGTGAACTCGGTTGTGCATGCAGTTCGTACAGCGGCATTTGCTGGTTGCAAAACTCTCGTGTTAACTAACGCTGCAGGTTGTTTGCGCACAGACTGGGGTGTTGGTGCAACGGCACTCATTTCTGACCACATCAACTTGACGGGTTTTTCGCCGCTAACAGGTGCTGATGCACCTGCGCCACTGCATGGTCGCTTTGTCGACTTGACCGATGCATACAGTGAGCGACTTCGCGCAATTGCCAAGAGCGTCGACCCAACTCTGCACGAAGGCATATACATGGGATTTCACGGTCCGCACTTTGAAACGCCCGCAGAAATTCGTGCTGCTCGAGTTTGGGGTGCCGACCTCGTGGGTATGTCTACCGTGATGGAAACTATCGCCGCGCGTCACATGGGTCTAGAAGTTCTTGCACTTTCACTGGCAACGAATCTTGCCGCAGGAATCTCCGGCGAAAAACTTTCTGGCGACGAAGTTTTGGCAATCGGCAAAGCATCGGCGACTCGAGTCGGCGGTTTGCTCGCAAACATACTTAAACAAATCGACATTGAAAGCCAAAAGCCATGAGCGACCGAAACACAAGTCAAGACCGAATAGCGGTTATCAACGCACAAATAGTTACCGTCGATAAACAAGGTTCGGTGATTGACGATGGTTCTCTTGTCGTTGGTGCAGACGGTGCGATTAGAGCAATCGCGAGCGGACAGTTAGAACACACCGCCGCCGAAGTTATTGATGCTCGCGGGGCAATCGTGATGCCGGGTTTAATAAACACTCACACGCACCTTGGTATGACTCTTTTTCGCGGCCTCGGTGATGACATGAGTCTTGAAGATTTTCTTGCTCGCCTAATGCCTGCCGAAATTAAAGTTCTTAACTACGACGCAGTACATGCCGGCACCGAACTTGCAGCACTTGAATCTTTACTTGGCGGCATTACAACTTCGCTTGACATGTACTATTTGCCCGATGCGGCGTTGGTTGTTGCAAAAACAAGTGGCATGCGAATTCAAACTGGCCCAAACTTTTTAGAGTCAGACGGGCCAGAGCCACTTAAATTTAACGATCGACTTGCCTGGGCTGAAAAATGGCTTGAAGCCCCACGCGATGAACTCGGCTCAACGGGTTGGGTTGCTCCACACAGCACATATTTGCTCGGCGAAGATCAGTTGCGCACACTCGCCGCTCTGGCTGCGAAACACGAGGCCCGCATTCATGTGCATGCGGCTGAAACTGTTGGCGAAATGCAACTAGTTGCCAACCGTCATGGTGGCCGTACACCAATTCAAGTTCTCAACGATACGAATTTGTTGCGCCGAAGTGTTCTGGCACACGGTGTACATCTCAGCGACGAAGACATTCAGTTGATCGCACAAAATTCGGCAACAGTCGTTCATTGTCCTGCATCAAATTACAAACTCGCAAGCGGAACTGCACGAATTTTAGATCTGCATCGCGCAGGTGTGAATGTCGCACTGGGTACCGACGGCCCTGCTTCGGGCAACGACATCGATCTTTGGATTGCAATACGCCTTGCTGGATATATTCAAAAGACAGTCGCAAAGAACCCTGCAGTATTGCCAGCCTTAGAAATTGTGCGCATGGCAACAATCAATGGTGCTCGCGCATTGCAACTAGACCATTTGATTGGCTCTCTTGAAGTCGGCAAACGGGCAGACCTGATTGTGCTTGACGCAGATTCGCCTTCGCTAACACCTAATTTCAATCCACATACAACTATTGCGACATCGGTTACCCGTGCCGATGTAGTTCATGTCTTAGTTGATGGCAAGGTCGTTGTGCGAGACCGCAAATGTTTGACAATCGATCACAAGTCTGCAGTCAGTGCGGTTAAAGCACTCGGCAAACAGGTGCTGGCGAGCGTCAGCAATAACTAAGCGAATAATTCGCACTACTGTTGTAAATGCATGGAAACTCAAATCAACTGGACAATTTTGCGAGAAACTGCTTTGGCTGTCGCAAAGAATGCTTATGTACCGTACTCGAAATTTCAGGTTGGTGCGGCCGCGCTTGTCGATGACGGAAGAATAATCACTGGTTGCAATGTTGAAAATGCTTCGTACGGCTTGACACTGTGTGCCGAATGTGGTTTGGTCAGTGAATTAATCAAATCAGGCGGCGGCAGACTCGTCGCGGTGTGCACGGTTGGCAACGGCGAACCGGTCACGCCATGTGGACGATGCCGACAGTTGTTGTGGGAGCATGGCGGTGCCAACATGTTGCTCGAGG
>CAXNFV010000070.1:0-5707 GCA_964201675.1 Ilumatobacteraceae bacterium
CAACAGTTTGGTTTGAGTTGCCGATTATTAATAGCTAGTTGTCTCGCTAGTTAACTAGTTCGACGACGAACTCGTAACGGACGATTTTCTGCGTTTAGACAGTGTCCATCTTTTAAATCAAACCGCCAGCCATGTAGCGAGCATGTCAATTCTTGACCGTTGATCTCGCCAAAAATTGATAAATCTGCTTCACGATGCGGACATTTTCGTTGCATCACATATTCACCAAGTTGAATCTCTTCACTTAAGTCGCTATCAATTTTAAGTCTTGATGCGGCCTCGACTTCGGTTCGTTGCATACGCTCAACAGAAAGACTTTTGAAAAAGTTGTACAGATGCTCATTGAACTCACCTGATCGCCACGCCGAAAAGCGGCACGACAGAAAAAGTGAATTAGACCAGTCGACGGCACGTAGGCCGACCACTGTTTCAAGTAAATCTCGCGGGATAGTAAATCGAAAACCAAACTCTTGAGTCTCAAACTTTTCGACCGTGCCAGTTTCGAAATTAAGAAAAATTTCAAGGCCATCGGTTTTAATCAGACAATTCGCGCCGATGCCCTTTCGCAATGCTGGGGCTAAAGCCATTAGTGGCTCAAACCAAACACGCATTGTTGCTATCAAATCGGTTGGCTCAGTCGCCCAGCGTTTTTTCTCTGCCACAAGCCAAGTTGCCCAGTCGGCTTGGTATTTGTGCAAGTACTCCTTTTTATTGGTGAAGATATTTTCGATGTCAATGTGTTTCGGATGAGTCGCTTTAATTGCCTCTGGCGAGATTTCAATAATCGTGCCTGGAATCGCCAAGATGTCGCTGGTGCGATTTTGTTGTTTGAGTCGTTTAAGAAACTCACGTTGATCAGGAAATATAGAAATTTCATCGCCAGTTATGACATTCAAATGAAACAAAGACTCGTCGAGAAAACACGGTGGCCCGGCTGATGGCACTACTGCCTTGGCATTAAGAGTCGCAACATATTTGAGCGCACGACTAAATTGACTCTCGACTTTTGCGGCAGCAAGTTTGCGTTTTGTTGCATCGTTGTCTTCGTATACCATCGGGTACCAAATTGCCCCGCTGAATTGCAACCAATGCAAATCAACCGGACCGTGTTCAAGTAGTGCATTTAAATTTCCCGTGCGACAATCGTTTTGATTTACGAGTCTTGTTTTGCCGTCGCTTACAACCAAAGCCGAGTCGCCTCCAGGTCCATCGGTGATTGATGTCTCAACATGAATTGCAATTTTCGTGCACGAATCTATTGAGATTTCCTGTCCATTTTTCGTTTTTAAGAAATTTTTGAATCCGAGAACCGCTAAACGTCGCTCAAGTTCGTTACTAGGGAAATCCGGTAGCAGCACAACGGCTTCGCGACTCACATGATCCGCGAGAAATGCCTCGTCGAAATGGTCGCCATGAATGTGCGAGATATATAGGTGTGTTGGCGATTCAATTTCGGCCAGCAAATCTGGCGACAACTGATCATTTCTCGGAAAAACAAACCAAGAGCCGAAAAAAGCAGGCACAAACCATGGGTCGCAGAGAATTCTTGATTCACCAGAGTTGATCAGAATTCCGGCGTGACCAAGCGAGACTGCTCGCATATTTATTTAAGCAACTGGAGGATCAGTAAATTGCTGACCTGACTTGGCAACATGCTCTGTCCATTCTTTGCCATTCCAATATCGCAACTCAAAGCGATTAGAAGGATCGGCATACCATGCGGCAGGAACTTCGCTATTGGTGGTGCTTGAACTTATTGTGCTTGTATTTGCATTGGCATTTTGCGAAACCGTTGAATTTGCTCCGGCATTTAGCGCTTTACGTAAAAATGCACAATAACGACCGTCGGTCGTCGGCACGATTGAAACTACGTCCCAGCCTTCGGCTGATTTCTTCGTGAGTTCGCCCGCGAGTGCTTCGGGGCTCGAGTTATATGGGTTAAAAGCGGCGTACTCAAACATGAAAACAGGCTAGTGCTGATCTCGGCTAACTCAATAAACATTAGATCCAATATTCGTCTCGTTAAATGATCATGCTCCGCAATTCAGTGCACCGTAGCCTTAAGGGTGTGACGAAAAATCAGACAAAACGAATTGGATATTTCGGTCCAGCAGGAACCTTTACTGAGCAGGCGTTGCTCACCCAGTCTGATTTGGCGTCGTGTGACCTTGTTGCTTTTCGAACCGTGCCCGATGTTTTAGATGCAGTCGAATCAGGAGAAGTTGACCAGGGTTTTGTACCGATTGAAAATTCAATCGAAGGAACGGTCAACTTCACTCAGGATGCGCTCGTTTTTGACCATAATTTATTGATTCAGCGAGAGATAGTTCTAGACATTGAGCACTGTTTGCTGGCGCGCAAAGGTGTCACGATTGTTGATGTCGTTGGCGTGATGTCGATACCAGTAGCGACCGCACAATGCCACAGTTATTTGCGCAAACAATTTCCGAAACTTGATGTTCGAGCGGCAAACTCAACTGCCGAGGCGGCACAACTTGTGGCAGCCAACACAACCGAAAAACTGGCGGCGATCGCCCCAAAAAATGCGGCAAAAATTTACGGTCTTGAAGTCATCGCTACCGACATCGCTGACCACCAAGGCAATCAGACTCGCTTCGTGCTGGTTGCCAAAAATACTGTTCCACCGGCAACTGGTCATGACAAAACTGCGATTGTCGTTTTTCAGCGTGCTGACGAACCAGGGAGTCTGCTTTCAATTTTGCAAGAGTTTGCCGCGCGGCGAATTAATTTATCGGTTCTGCTTTCGCGACCCACAAAACGTGGTGGCCTCGGTGATTATTGTTTCATCATGTATGCAGACGGCCACATTCAAGATGAGTTGATGGCTGATGCATTGCGCGACTTGCATGCCAAACAAGGTGATGTGAAATTTCTCGGCTCGTATCCTGCAAGCGGAAAACATGAACACAAGGCGCGCGAACACGCCGATGCGCGATGGCGCGAAGCTGATGATTGGATGACCGAACTAAGAAGTCGCATTACGAGATAGCGTCTAGCAGCGGAACGGTGGCAGAGTGGACAAACGCATCCGCCTTGAAAGCGGACGGCTGTAAAAGGCCCGGGGGTTCGAATCCCTCCCGTTCCGCCAACAATTACAAGTCAATTTGACCGTACACTGAGGATTCGCTTGTTAACTAATCTTGGAGAGGTGCCAGAGCGGCCGAATGGGGCGCCCTGCTAAGGCGTTGTCCGGGTAAACCGGACCGTGGGTTCAAATCCCACCCTCTCCGCCAATTGTTTTTATTCTCGGCTTTATTGTCGGTTTTTTCTGTAAATATTTTTTTACCGACGTCGGTGCAGGCTGCATCTTGCAGCTCGTTTCATACGGCTAAAGCAAATGATTCTTGGACTCGAATCGCGGCACGCTTTGACGTTTCATTGAAAAAAGTTCTGACTTTAAACGGTGCACGAACTTCGACAAAAATAATGATCGGCGACAAAATTTGTATTTCTGATGCGCCACTTCCAACTACTACGACAACGACCCAGCCACCGATTGCCGTGCCAAAAGCAACTACGAAGCGCAATGAAGTAATCGCAATCATTCGCGAGATTTGGCCTGATGAACATGAAGAAACTGCTCTCTTTTTGGCACAACGCGAAAGCAATATGATTCCAAATGTCATTGGTGGCACAAACAATTGTTGTATTGGATTGTTTCAGATGTACTACACGGTGCACAAAGCTTGGCTTGTCGATATTGGGGTTACTGAGCCGGCACAACTTTTTGATGCAAGAACAAATACCCTCGCGGCATTCACTCTGTTTAAACGAAACGGCAAATCATGGAAGCCTTGGTGGACAAAGTCTTGGCGACCATAAGGCAGTAGGATTTGGCTTGAAATTTGCGCTCGTAGCTTAATGGATAGAGCATCTGACTACGGATCAGAAGGTTGGCGGTTCAAGTCCGTCCGAGCGCGCCAAACAAAGAACCATCAAGTTCAACCCCGAGTGGCACCCAGAGTGGCGCGTACTTCTTCAAACATGGTGTAGAAATCATCCAATTCAACACCTGTTGCAGATTTAAACGCGCTCGAAAAGCTTTTAACAGTTTTAATTTCCTCGTAGATCTTTATCATCTTTTCAACACCAATTTTTGCGACAAGAAATTCGGTTGCTATCTGACCAACTCCATAAGGGTCGATGATTTTTGGATCATTGGCAATTACTTGTGACAACAATAATTTTCGTGTCGCAACACTGACGTCTGCCCTCGAATTCAATCGATCGCGTCCAACTTTTTGTCCGACAGTTGCATAATCAACGAGTCCGAGATTATTGGCAGTTTGTAGGCCAACAAACATTGCAGGGCCTTCCCAAAACCAATTTGGTACGAAAGCTCCATCGGGGTCATTGTCTCTTCCAGCATTACCCGCTTGCACGGCATGGAAAAACTCGTGACCACCAAGTTGCATCACTTCTGCCTTTTTCACCACCATCGAATTATTTTTTAGTATTACTCCCCAATTGAATTGATTTGCGGTGAGACCGCCATTTGCCGGAGAACCAGAATCAAAAGCTGCTAGACGGCTAGAAACCTCACGTGTGCTGAACCCGTTGCTTTCCATTGTCAATTTAAACCAGTCACGGTCAGTCGCAATGATGTCAATAAATTGGCGACTCAGTGCAGGATATGAAAATGATTTAGCGACTAAATCAGATGTTCGAGTAACCCAATCAATAAATGTGGCGTCAACACCTGCTTGTGCAATCACCTTGACCGAACCACTTGGCGAACGCTTTGTCGTCACGTAAGAATTGAAAGAAATAGTTGCCGCATCAATGACTTCGGCAGCACTCGCAGGTTTTGTCCAACTATATTTTGCCCACAGAGAGGTGTCTGCCTCGGCTGGTGCCGAAGTGGTAGTTGTATTGGTACTAGTTGCTGTTGTTTGAACCCACACCAATTTCTTGCGTAACTTTTTGCATGTATAGGTAGTACCACTATTTTTTCGTGTGACTCCCGCTTTAGAGCATTTTCCACCTGCGGATGTCGCATTTGCAACTCCGCTCACCGACATTAAGCCCACGACCATAACCACAGCGAACCTGAAAACTTTTTTCACAATTACTCTCCAACTTCGCTAAAAAATACTTTTTGAAATAAATATGCCGGCGAATTCTTTGATGCGATAGACATTTTCGTCAAGGTGAGTCGACAGCGGCACAAAGCTAAGCCACGATAGACCGCTTGATGCGTCACCCGTGCCGAACGATTTGACGTTGTCGAAGAATTTGTTAAATTCACCGAGGGCTCGGCGCAGGTGAAAATCAGAAGTCACGATCGCGATTCTGGACTCTGGACTCACGCCAGAGATCTCAAGCGCTTCAATTGGATGTTGTCTGGTGTTAAGTGAGTTCGACTCGATGACGATGCGTGAATCGGCAAGACCCAACGAGACTGCATGCTCTGATGAGAGTTCGCCGTGTCGGGTTGAGGCGCGCTCGTTTTCTGTGCCTGGTTGACCGCCCGAGAAGACGACCAGTGCCTTTGGATATTTTCGCCATAGGGCCGAAGCAGCATTGACTCGGCGCGTGCTTTCGGTACCTAAAAAGTCTTCAGGTGGCGTCGCACCAACTTCGTAGCCGCCGCCCAATACAAAAATAAATTCAGGCGACCAGTCGGCTTTCGGTGAAGACTCAGTGGCGAGAATCGTGTCAAAAATAAGAGTTGCCACACCAGTTG
>CAXNFV010000071.1:0-5703 GCA_964201675.1 Ilumatobacteraceae bacterium
AGCGGTGAGAGAAACAGGCGAATACCAAGTAGATCTCTGATGATGAGTTGCGATATTGCGGCACTTGCGCTGCCGATAGCAAAGCCCATGGCCAGAAGTTCGGGTCGCGGTAAAGATTTGTCTGTGCGTCGAAGTTGAGCCCAAATGTATGCGCCGGCCGTGGTTTGGCTGATTACTACTAGTAGAAAGTATCCGACCTCAAAAAACGGGCCGCCGAATGCGACTGCAAGGCTGTAGACCTCGATAAAAAGCACCGCGCAAAACAACAACACTTCACGCAACGAGTGAGGCTCAGCAACTTCTGACGGGGTAGTACTCAGTTCAGTAGACATGAAGACTCAAAAATGTGTGTTTGCAGGATCTACATCGTGTGCGTCTTTGCCGACCGAGATCAGACTGCATTGTTGAAAGTCTACTTATTTCCAAAATCGAGCCCGTAAATGACACTCGGGGGGCGCGAACGCCCCCCGAGGTATCAATTTCTAATTATTTATTGTTATGGCAATGTAATAGTTGGATCAATGAATTCGTTGGTAACGATGTCAGCCGCAGTAAGACCTGCTTGCATCTTCGCACCAATTTTTTCGTAAACAGGCACTGCAGTGGCGATGAACGCAGTTACGCGATCCAGGTCAAAGCTACCCAATGTTCCGTCTGGGCTATTGGCAATAAGACTATTCGCGAGACCAAGTTCAACTGCTGCTGCAGCCTGACCAGCGTCATACAACCAACCATTGTTGTACTTTGAAACAAGATCAAGGATCAACGCGTTGGCGCGAGCAGGATCTGTTACATAGTCAACTTGTGATTGCTGAATCATTGGCACAAGAAGCTTCAAGCAGTCTTTGTTTGCCTCGATTGTTGCAGGCAAGCCACCAAGCGATTGGGCATATGCTGTCCAACCTGCGTCGTGGATTGTCTGATACGAAACTGGTTTTGCCCAGTCTGTGAGCACATTCTCGTAATAGTAAGGCTCTGAAGTTGCGAAGCCTTGCTGTGCAGCCTTGCCGCCGTCAGCTACGAAGTTGGCAGGTGTGCCGTCGTAGTTGCCGTCAACTTGCTTTGCGTCAAGAATGCCATTCGCAGTGAAGTACTCCATGTATGCAGCACCGCCAAAGTAACGAACCTTCGCGCCAGTTGCCTTAAGGTCGGCAATTGCTTTGACGTCTGGGTAAGTTGCTGGGTCCCACATGATGATCTGTGGGTTGATGTTGAACGGAGCCACAACAGTCATTGTTGGAAATTCGCCTGAGTCTTGCACAGCGCCATCGGTGCTAACAAAAGCCAAGAAAATTTCTGGATCTTGGTACATCAACGATGTTGGTGAGCTGAAACCTACTGCTGGTCCACCTGCACGAACCTGAATCTTGACACCAGTGTCGGCACCTTTTGATACGAGTGGTCCAGTTACTCGAAGGCCAGCGGCGTCAACCTCATAACCTTCGCCAACCATGTTGTACAAGAACCCGTGTTCTGATTCTGGGTTCCAGTCAGTCTGGAAGGTGATTGTGTCTGGGCAGACACCAGCAAGCGAAACGGCATCTGCGGTCGCCTCTGGTGCTGTTGTCTCTTCTGTTACTTCTTCAGTTGCTGCGTCGTCACTTCCACCGCAAGCGGCAAGAGTGACTAAGCACAACGCACCGAAAAGTGCAATTGCTTTTTTTCTCATTATTTTCTCCTATTTTTATGGGATTGTTTTTGGATTGCATTTAATAACAACTAATTATCTATTACTTTTTCTTGCGTAGCATTACATATTGATTTATTTTTAGTCAAATAATCCTTATCTGCCCGTTATCTACCCCTTGTCGTCGTGTGCCACTTGCCAATTGCTACTTTAGAAAGCAGACCGAACAAGATAAACACAACTAAACCGAAAATACTCGCCAAGATGATGGCTGCTATCAATTCTGCGCCCCAGAGGCGTCCGCGATAGATATCAATTTGGGCACCGATACCGACAACGCCACCTTGGCGAAAATAAAAGTCGCCGACGACTGCACCAATAACCGATAGACCTGCCGAAATACGCAGACCGACAAAGATATTTGGCATTGCCGCCGGAAACTGTAGTTTGCGAAGTCGCGTCAATTTGCTGGCACCGTGAAGCGTAAACAACTCGTGTTGGCTCTTGTCGACAGATAGCAGACCAAACAAAGTGTTGTTAACGATTGGAAAGAACGCGATCAATACGACAACCAGTACGCGCTGCAACATGATGCCGTCAATTAACGCTCTAATCAGAGGTGTCATCGCCAAAATCGGAGCAGATTGCAAAGCCACTAGATATGGCCAAGTGGCGCGCTCCATCCAACGGCGAGTTGCCATCAGCGTGGCAAGCGTGGTGCCAATCAGAATCGTGATAAACAAACCGATCACAGCAATTTTGATCGAATCCCAAAGTGAACGCAGAATCGGCTTTAGTCCGCGTTGCTCACCGACCGACCAGGTCAAAAAGCCTTCTTGCACGACTCGATGTGGTGTCGGCAATAAAAAGCGTTTTTGTGGCGGCAACACGCGAGTGGACAATAAGTACCAAAAACCGATAAACAAAATAAACACAATCGCTGGCCCAGCAAAATCACTAACAAGATTTCGGTCTGTTTCGTCACGGGGCGCATCATCGACTCGCAAACTAGGCGGAACCGATTGGTCGATCGTATTGGTCACCTTGATGCTGTTTGACTTGTTCATACGAGCGCACCTCGTAAAGCCAGCGAAACCTCGCCGCAAATCTCAGCGAACTTGGGTTCATATCGCAACGAGTGAGCCCGTGGATAACTGAACGGAATTTCAAAACTGCCGACAATTTGACCAGGACGAGCCGACATCACCAATACTTTGGTCGACATGTAAACCGCCTCGGCAATCGAGTGAGTGATGAACAAACCGGCGAAACCTTCGATCTGAAATAAACGCAAAAGCTCATCATTTAGTCGTTCGCGTGTGATCTCATCTAGCGCACCAAACGGCTCGTCAAACAAGAAAACTCGCGGCGTCATCACCAATGATCGGGCGAGAGAAGCTCGCATCCGCATGCCACCAGACAATTGTCTTGGATACTTATCTTCAAAACCAGTCAGGCCAACAAGATCGATGGCGTCTTGTGCCAGTTTGGTGCGCTGAGATTTTTCGATGCCATGTAACTCGGCAATGATCTCGATATTCCTTCGCACATTTCGCCACGGCAAGAGCGTTGCATCCTGAAACACATAACCAATACTGTTGCGATCAATTTCGCATTTACCTTCGGTTTCAGTTTCAAGATTTGAAGCGATTCGCAACAAAGTTGACTTGCCACAACCAGAAGGTCCGACAACGGTGACGAATTCACCTGGTGAGACACCGAACGAAACTCCACCTAGCGCCTGGGTGCCATCTGGAAAAGTCATCCCAACATTTTTAAAGCCGAGGGCCACTGACATTTCGCTAGATTAGTTCAACAATGAGGGCTAAACAAATGGAATCGCTGAAAAGCAATAGACGTTCGGTACTAGTTTGAGAAATGGCTGAGCCTGCCAAGTAACATCACCATCTGCCTAGATGTTCTGTTGGCGATCGCCTCGCGAATCGAACCAGCCGGGGTCAGCATAAGGTTGGCAAGGTCTCCGATTTTGAGTTGTGTTTCCGGTAAACCCATCACCGATTTCGCTGTGTTTGATATCGCGGCAAATGCATCTTCAGGCAACTGATGAGCTGCGAGCACCAATAGCGAAGCCGTCTCAAGTGGGTCACCAGTGCCCACTGGATTAAATGGATCCTGCAAATTATCGGCACCAGCAGCAACACGGACCCCTGCGGTTCGTAACGCTTTAACTGCTGTCAAACCACGCGGCGGTGCGACCGCATTGTCACGACCCTGCAAGAAAAGATTTGTATGGGGCAATGTAATGACACCAATATTCGCCAGAGCGACTTTTTCGCTGATTCGTTTTTGGTCATTTTGGTTTTGCATTCCAAGACTCACGCAATGACTGGCTGTAACTTCGTTCTTAAAACGAGTTGCGATCACACGATCAGCCAGATCTTCAAGCGATATTCGTTTCTCGTCGGTGTGTTCATCAGTATGTAGATCGAGCGGACAGCCCAGTTCTGTTGCTAGTTGCAAGAGGGCGATATTTGAGCCAACAGGGTCAGAATCAAGATGCGGGCAACCACCAAGAATATCTGCGCCGAGTTTTATCGCCTTTTTACCCAGTGTGAGATTCGCCTGACCAAGGTCTCCTGACAATGGCCAACCGAGCAGCGCAACGATTTGCATCTCAACAATGTCTCGGGTTCGATTGCGTACCTCGGTCAGCGCTTCAATTGAGTCAAGCGAGTTCCATTCGGTTACATCAGCGTGTGTTCGAATCGCGGTCACGCCGTTGCTGACCATCAGCCGTACGGCACGCTCTGCGCGAGTGATGGTGTCTTCAATAGTCAGCATGTGACGATTGCTCTCCATTGCATTGATCGCCCCCATTAGATCACCAGTCGGGTTCGCAATTCGTTCGGATAAAAATGCTTTGTCAAGGTGCGCGTGGGGCTCGGCAAGCGATGTTGTCAATAGCCCACCCTTGGCATCAATAATTTGCGGGTGATGTTCAACGCCATCGACTGAATCTGTTGACAAGTTAATCGCTGAGATTTTCTCGGCAGTTACAGTTACATCAAAAAAGTGCCCTGGTTTGTCAACAAGCCGGCAATTTTTGATCTGCACGGGGCGATATTAAATCAATGGTTCAAGATTCGGCAGTTTTCGACGCTCGATTTTTTCACCCAAGCGCGGAAAGATCTCATCTTTCATAAAATGCATTTGCTCGTTCATCTCTTCGCGTGACACACCTGGATAGTCAAAGAAGAAACAAATATGTTTAAGATCAAGCAGGTCACGCCAAAAACCGATCGTGTCAACTGCGTCGTCAAAAGAACCAACTATCTGAATTTTCTGATCAATTGATTCTTGAACAGTCGGGCAGTGGTTGAACGCAACTTTGCTGCCGTCAGGGTTACGGTACGAGGAAAAGCGACCGTATGGCGAAAGAAAATTAGCAAACTCGTCGTGGCCGGGCTTTCCTTTGATCATTGCTTTCTCGCGAGTTTTAGCGGTATGCATATTGATCACCAGCATTCGATCTTGACCTGGTTCGACTGGCGTGCCCATCTCGGCGCGAATTTCGGAGTAGCGATCCCACTTTTGTTTTTGGCTATCGGCATTTTGCAACCAGTAGACGGCCTTGTGCCCAACTCTTGGCACATATTCAATTGTCTCTGGAGATGTAACTGGTTGGTAAATATCGATAGTTCGCAACGGCTTTGGGATCAGAGTTAAATCGTCGACATAACTGCCACGATCAGGAATATCGTCCGGAGGAAACACGAAGTGTTTGCCACGATATGAAAAGCGCTCGTTGTACCAAGCGAGCTTGATTATCTCGATACTTTCTTCGAACACTTCACGGTTGATGCGGTCATGCTCTGCGCTCATCGCGTTGTCTCCCGATGCAACCACAGTGCCAAGACTCCAGGCTTCGCGCGGCACCGTGCCACGACCAATACCGAACTCCATTCGACCACCAGTGACGATGTCGGCGATCGCGAAGTCTTCGGCTAGCCGAAGTGGGTGCCACTGCGGAAGGACATTGAACATCTGGCCGAGACGAAGACTTTTAGTCACACTCGTCAAGTGTTGACCAAACAAGATCAAGTTTGGCAAAACTT